>NZ_NHCK01000079.1:0-26705 GCF_002172815.1 Hyphomonas sp. TMED31
TCTGGGCGGCCTGGGCCGCGACGGCGCGGCTTGTATCCTTGGAACCGAGNANATGGNCGAGAATGGCATTTCCGTCCGNGATAGAGTCTGCCGTNCCGAGCGTTTCNGGCNGGTCGAGATACTGTTCGTGNTGGCCATTTTGCAGCGCGCCGAGCAAGGATTGCAGGCCGCCGGGCTGTTGCACATTGCGCTGAAGACCGCCGGCAATCGCTGGCAACAGTGCCTTGATCGCTGCTTGCGCCATGTCCGGCTGCAGCCCTGTTTGCTGACCCACTTGCTGCACNGCAGCGCCATTATTGGTNTGCGTCAGCATGTCGAAAAGATTGATACCAGCCATTCCCACCTCCATTTGGCTTAACATGGGTTAGGGGTAACAATCGTTTGTTGAACTGAAAATGACCAAGCCGCAAGAAATATCAGTTTGACGTGAATAAGCAGATCAGACCGGGTCGCGGGCGCGGAAGATCTCTTCATCCAGCTCGCCTTCCCATTTCGCCACCGCCGTGGCGACTGTCAGGTCTCCGGTCACATTGGTCACCGTGCGCATCATGTCCAGGATGCGGTCAAACGGGAAGAGAACAGCAATGACAACGACAATCTGTTCCGGCGTCGCGCCGATGACGCTGAGNGTCGTTGCGGCGAGGAACAGGCTGACAGATGGAATGCCTGCCGTGCCGATGGAAACCAGCGTCGCCATCAGNATGATGGTCAGATACATGCCGGCCGTCATGGGCGTGCCCATGGCCTGCGCGGCGAACAGGGCGATGACNCCCTGATAGAGCGCTGTGCCGTCCATATTNATGGTCGCGCCCAGCGGCAGGACCGAGGAGGCAACCGGCTTGNCNATGCCGAGGTTTTCCCGCGCGCAGGAGATCGTCATGGGCAGTGTGGCATTGGAGGATGAAGTCGAGAAGGCCACGGCCTGTGCGTCTACTGCNCCGCGGAANAAGGGGATAAGTGGCAGGCGCAAGCCGCCGCGCACGATCAGGCCATATGTGATCAGAATGTGCAGGATGCAGGCGAGATAATGCGTCAGCGTCAGCTTGCCGAGGAAGACGAGAATATCCAGGCCGCGCTCGCCAAGTACCCAGGCCATCAGGGCGAAAACCCCAAATGGCGCGGTTTCCATGACGATCAGCGTTAGCTTCATGACGGCTTCAGCGGCGCTATTGATGACATTGGCGAGTGGCTTGCCGGCCTCGCCCGTCATCAGGATGCCGATTCCCAGCATGATTGCGAAGAAGATGATTTGCAGCACGTCGCCATTCGTCAGCGCAGCGACCGGATTGGTCGGGATGATGGAGAGCAGTGTGTTCATCAATTGCTCGCCGACGCTGCCCGGCTGCGGGTTGGCATCAAGGCGTGCCTTGGCTTCGGCGATATCGGAGGCCGAGGCGATGGACAGATCAAAACCTGCGCCGGGCTGGATCAGCGTCCCCATGAGGAGGCCGAAACTCACCGCAACGATCGTGGTCCCCATATACATGAGCAGGGCGCGTCCGCCGAGGCTGCCCAGCTTCTTCGGATCCCCCATGGCAAGCACGCCGGACAGGAGCGTCGTGAAGATCAGCGGAACGACCAGCATCTTGATCAGATTGATGAACGCGTCACCGATTGGCTTGGCCCAGGCGGTGACATTGGCGCTGGCGGCTTCGGGGCCGAGGCCATAGCGAAGGCCGAGGCCAACCGCGGCGCCGAGCACGAGCCCCGCGATCACGCGTTTCCAGAGATCAATGCCAAACCACCATTTCATGAGCGCTGCCTCCTGCCCCGATTAGCGCCAGACGGTAGGCCGCGCCGCGTGNGAAAGCAATTGCGGCCCGGCGCATTCCTGCAGCTTGCCAGCCGGATGNCGAAACGCCTATCAGGCTGGGGTGAGTGTGACGCGTCCATCCCTGCCGATCGATGATGTGCTGGCCGAGATCTGTTCCGGCCTCAGCGCGCATTCGCGACTGGTGCTTGCCGCGCCCCCCGGCGCGGGCAAGACCACGCGGGTGCCTCTGGCGCTGGCGGGATTGCTGGATGAAGCGGCGGTGATCGACGGCAAGATCCTCATGCTGGAGCCACGGCGCATCGCCGCGCGAATGGCCGCGCAACAGATGGCGAAGTCTCTTGGCGAGAAACTCGGGCAGTCGGTCGGCCTGACAACGCGTGTGGACCGCAAGGTCTCAGATGCGACGCGGGTGGAGGTCATCACCGATGGCCTGTTTACACGGCGTATTCTGTCAGACCCCGAACTGACCGGAATCGGCGCAGTCATCTTTGACGAGTTTCATGAGCGCAGGCTGAATTCGGATTTGGGACTGTCATTGGCGATGGAAGCNCAGGGCGCGCTTCGGGATGATCTCAAGCTGCTGATCATGTCCGCTACGCTCGATACAGAAAAGGTATCCAGTGTCTTGGGGGCTCCGGTGGTTGAAAGCCAGGGGCGGCAATATCCGGTCGAGACGCGCTATCTGGGNCGGTCGCAGGACCGGATTGAGGACCGGATGGCGTCAGCCGTTCGCAAGGCATTGCGCGAGGAAGAGGGGTCTATCCTCGCTTTCTTGCCGGGCGCGCGCGAAATCCAGCGTACGGCGGAGCAGTTGGAGCGTGTGCCGGACAATGTACGGGTTGCGCCGCTTTTCGGAGCGCTCAGCCCTGCGGAACAGGACGCGGCTGTTTCNCCNGCNCCGGANGGGATGCGGAAAGTGGTGCTCGCGACCGATATCGCCGAAAGCGCGCTGACCATAGAGGGTGTTCGGATCGTGATAGATTCCGGGTTGTCGCGCGTCGCTGAAGATGCCGCTGGGGGGCTTGGCACGCGCCTGTCGACCGTGAAGGCATCCCGCGCGTCAGTTGATCAACGGCGAGGCCGGGCGGGGCGATTGTCGCCGGGGGTATGTTACCGCCTGTGGGACGAGGCGGCGACACGGGGCCTGATGCCTNCGCCTGTGCCGGAGATCTTGAAGAGTGATTTGTCTGGCCTCGTGCTGGCGCTGGCGGAATGGGGCGAGCGGGACGCAACGCGCCTGACCTGGATGGACGCGCCGCCAGCCGGGCGGTTGAAGGCGGCGCAAGCCTTGCTGACGACGTTGGGCGCAATTGATCAGGATGGCGCGCTGACAGCGCTGGGTTCGGAAATGGCGCGGCTGCCCTTGCCGCCTCGGCTGGGGGCACTGGTGGCCGGTGCGCCCACGCCACAGGAACGCGCCTTGGCGGCGGAGATCGCGGCGCTCGCCGGGGAGCGGGGCATGGGTGGCAACTCACCCGATCTGCGCGACCGGTTGGCCGGATTCCGCAGGGATGGCTCGCCAAGGGCGCGCAGCCTGAAGGCGCAGGCGAAGGCTTGGGGGAAGGGGGCTGCGCCCGACGGGAATCTGGCGAGTTTGCTGGCACGCGCCTGGCCGGACCAGATCGCCCGCAAACGCCCCGGAAGCGCGGCTAGCTATCTGATGGCCTCTGGCCGCGCGGCCATGTTGCCGGAGACCGAAGCGCTGGCGAAACAGGAATGGCTGGTGATCGCTGATCTCGGCGGCGCTGCGAAAGAGGCGCGCATCTCATTGGCGGCCCCGATATCTGAGGCAGACGCGCTGGAGATTGGTGGCGTTGTGTCTGAAGACCGGGCGAGCTTTGACCCGAAAACCGGAAAATTCACGGCCAGGAGGGTGAAGGCGCTGGGCGCGATTGTCCTGTCGGAAAGTCCGCTTCCAAAGCCGAGCGCCACTGTGGCCGCGCGGGCCATGCTGGATGCGATCCGCGAAGGGGGCTTTGCCGCAATTGGTGCGGACGATGTGGTGCGCGAGACGCTGGCGCGCATCGCAATGCTGGAGCGCGCAGACTGCATTGCGCCGGTGGCGCTCGATGCGGAGGCCTTAATCGCCAGTGCCGGAGATTGGCTGTTGCCGCTGTTGAAACGCAAGGGCGCGCAGGTGCCGGCTGGGCATGAGGTACGCGAGGCATTGATCGCATCGCTCGACTGGCCGGTTCAGGAGGCGCTGCGCAAGGATGCGCCGCTCAGCCTGTCATTGCCCTCCGGCCAGACGGCGCAAGTCGACTATCTGGATGATCGTGCGCCGCTGGTCTCAGCGCGGGCGCAGGCCTTCTTTGGACTGAGTTTGCATCCGAAACTGGCCGCCGAACGGGTGCCCGTGACCGTGGAAATGCTCTCGCCAGGTATGAAACCTGTGGCCACCACACAGGACCTCGGACGGTTCTGGGGGGCGGGGTATCTGGACATGGCGAAGGACATGCGCGGGCGGTATCCGAAGCATGACTGGCCGGCCGATCCGGCCAATGCCAAGGCCCATGAAGGGCGCACGAAGAAAAGATTGTGAGGAACCGGGCTGCGAAAGTGACGTTTCTATTGGCGTAGTCACCAACGGAGACAGAGATGAAAATCGCCAGCCTGACCCTTATGTCCGCCGCTATGACGGCCCTGGCGGCTCATGCAGACTTGCCAGCGCCGCCGCAGGAGCCGGTCACCTACGACCCGGCCCCGGCCGCCTGTGCAACAGAGGAATTCACGATCTACTTCGAGCGCGGTGTCACCCAGCTTGGGGATCAGGCTGAAGCGGTTCTCGATGCAGTTGCAGCGGATTCCGCCCGGTGTGAGTATTTCCGGATCGAAGTCGCCGGTCATGCCGATGCAACCGGCCCGGAGGACCTGAACGAGAAGGTTTCAGAGGACCGCGCCGAATCCGTCACAGCCGCGCTTGAGGCGCGCGATATCTCAGCGGAGCAGATCGCTATCATGCCGAAAGGCCAGGCGCGTGCTTATGCAGCGAACGGATTGATCGAGCCGTTGAACCGGAAGGCGACCGTGCGTCTGGTGCCAGTGGCCTCGCAATCACGCGACTCTTGATAGGATCAATGCGGGCGGCTCGATGGCGGGTCGCCCCATTCCATGCCCATATTCTTTTTCATCCAGTCTCCGAACGTTGCCGGCTTTTCCAGATTTTTTGGATCAAGCGAACCAAACGCAACCAGTGGTCCGTCACGCCCCTCGAGGCGAACGCCCTTTACGCGCTGGGTGCCGTCGGTCCAGTCGGCATGGGTGGAGGTGTCGAGCAGCAACATGACTTGTTCCCCACCGCGCCCTTCCACATCCCGTCCGAATACGAGCCCGTAGACTTTTTCGCGCCCGAACAGGCCGTGGCTGGAGGCTTGGCGTTTTCCATCAAGCAGAACTTCATCCCACAACAGATTGCGGCGCCATTGGAGGACATGCATCTTGTCGTCCTTGACGATCTTGATATCGACATGGTGCAGCGACAGGCGAACAATTTCAGCGTGCATCGTGGAATCTCCCATTATCGAAAAACGATAATTCCCTGCAGGCGGTCCGTCAAGGCAGATTGAAAGGACAGGGAGATTGAAACCGCATGGGGGATCCAGATTGCGGATGGGTGAAGGCTAATTCCGCCGCGTGCAGATGCAGCCGTGTGGCAATCCTTTCAGCTTCATCGTGGGCGTACAGCTCATCGCCCAGGATCGGGTGACCGAGTTCGGCCATGTGAACGCGAAGCTGGTGGGAGCGCCCGGTGAGAGGGGTCAGGCTCATGCGGCTGGCGACCGCACTGGATTGGGAGATCACGTACCGGGTCTGGCTGGGCTTGCCGATTTCTCGGTCGACTTTCTGCCGGGGTCGGTTTGGCCAGTCAGTGATCAGGGGGAGATCAACGAGGCCATGCTGGGAAGCGGGCCGGCCCCAGACATCTGCGATGTAGGTTTTCTCCACGCGGCCAGCCTCAAACTGGCGCGACAATTCCCTCTGCGCATCTTTTGACCGCGCGAACAGCAATAGACCGCTCGTAGACATGTCCAGGCGGTGGACGGTGAGCGCATCTGGCCAAGCTTTCTGGATGCGGGTTATGGCGCAGTCGGCTTTTTCCGGCCCACGCCCCGGCACAGACAGAAGCCCTGACGGTTTGTCGATGACGATCAGCCAGTCGTCTGCGTGGACAATTTCGGGATCATCCGGGGGAGGGGCGTAATTATGAGCCAAACCAATCCTGTTCTTTCGGAACCAGTCCCACCCAAGCACGTTTGCAGGAGGACGCCTTCTCTCTGGGGGCTGACTGATAAAGGAGTTACGGAAATGAAAAAGCCACTTATTGCAATTTTGTTCGGTCTTGGCGCATTCGGACTGGCCGCGTGTGACACGAATGATGGTCCCGTTGAAGAATTCGGCGAAGAAGTTGATGAAGCCGCTGACGAAGTGGAAGATGAAGCGAACTAATCTTCCTGTCATGCAAAAGCAGAAGCCAGCCTCTCGGGGCTGGCTTTTCTTTTGTTCGACTATACGACCTGATTGACNTAGCTGGNTTGTGCGTCAGGTGTGCCTTCGAGTTCCGCCTTTTGCCGATCGGACACTCTGGCGTTTGCAAAACTCTGGGCGGTCAAGTCGATCACGTCGANGATTTCGCGCGTATCCGGATTAAACAAGGCAATACGGTGGCCAAACCGCACAGTCTGTAGGTGGGATGCCTTAAGGGGGGCTTCCAGTATGATGGGAAATTCTGCGCTCGTCGCCGGGATTTCCACTGGAAGCACACGCCCCGGAACAATGNTATCTTCCAGCGGTGATNTGCTGAGGCATATGCCACGCCGCTTTATNCCGATTTCACAGTCGCGACCCTGAAGCGTGAAGTCCCGATCGTAGATCGAAAAGTCCGCTTCCTGAAAATGGTCGACCGGCTGAACATCGGGTCGGGGCAGCGTAGGCTGGAGCATGACAGCCAATCCGGCTGCGGCTGCAGCGCTCGTGGAAAATAGTGCAGAAACAATGGTTTCAGGGGTCATGNGGTCCATCCGTTTGTATGATGAACCAATGCATTCCGCGCGGCTTGGTTCCGCGCTTTGTGTCAGTCCTGTGGCGGAAGTGTGAGGTGGAATACGGATCCCTCCGGCCCTGTTTCAGCAAGGGTCAGGTCGCCGCCCATGGACTGGGCAAGCTCGCGCGCAATGACGAGGCCAAGGCCTGTTCCGCTCTGACGGGTCGTCGCGGCGAAGGGGGTAAACAAATTTGCCGCGGCTTTTTCCGGNAGGCCCGGACCTGTATCTGTAAAGACGATTGTGCCTGATTCCAGGCTTACAAAAATCCGCGATGGATCAGACCCGGCCGCAGACATGGCTTCGGCGGCGTTGCGGATCAAATTCGCGGCGATGCGGTGTAAATGGTCAGGGTCCGCCAGGACATGTTCCAGCATGTGTACATTGTTGATGAACTCAACAGACGGCCATGCTGCCAGCGCTTCATCGGCAGCTTCGTCGAGCGCCTGCTTGAGATCAATCTGTTCAGGTTCGGCGGGCTGAGGCATGGCCTTGCCATAATCCAACGTATCGGTGGCGAGTGTGATGGCGCGGGTCAGGGCGCGCTCAAGCCTTGGGGCAGCCTTTTGTACACGGACATCCTCAGACCGGGCGAGAGAATCGGAAACNAGNTGGGCCGATGCCAGCGAGTTGCGCAAATCATGNTTGATCTTCGCAACCGCCGTGCCGAGTTCTGCCAGATGAGAGCGCTGACGGAAACTGTCGGCNACCGCGCTTTCCATGTCGGCCAACGCGTTCTGGGCGCGGCCGATTTCGTCGCGGCGTTTGGTATGCGGCAGGCGCCGTGTCCACGATCCGGGATCCATTCGGAATTGCTCNACGCTCAATGTGACGCGCTGCATNGGGCGAACGACGAGCAGGTGCAGCAGGACGTAGATGATGGTCGCCGCNGCAAACGCGATGAGCAGTGACAGGCCNGCGATACGGCTGGCGNANGATTGCAGCTCAGCTTTCATCGGCGCCTGCGGCAGCAGGACTTCGATGATACGATCCTCTTCTGTGCCCTNGGCTGTAACGACAAGAATGCGGTCATCTGGCGCGAAAAATGCGCCGAACATGTTGGCCACCCGGTCCATTGGTCCGGCCTCGCGCATGTCGAGTGCGTGAAATTCACCATTGAGCGGCATTTGTGGGGGAAGCAGCTGGAACCGCATCTCATCGTCCATGTCCAGCTCGGCCACACCCCAGACTTCGGCATGATCCAGCAGCCGAGCCGACAATTCTTCTGAGACCGAACGCCNCGGTGAGGCTTCAAGGGCGAGGGATGCTATCCGGGCCGCTTCGATCCGTTCGGTCAGCCAGTCATTGCGCTGGCCCGTTGCGCTCGGCACGAAGATGAAGGCTTCCACCACCAGTATGGCGAGAATTGTGAGGCCGAACAGACGAAATGAGAGACTGTCGAACCAGCGCGCCCCGGCGCGGGTTCTGGTGGCGTCCGGAAAGGTCAGGTCGGCAGCGTCTTTCACACTGCCTGACCTAGCCTACGGAATACGCTGGAGCAAGCTGACGAGCAGCCTTGCGCTCTTGCCGAACACCACGTCGGCATAGTGCGCGTTGGCGGCGCGCTTTACGCCCTCGGCGCGGGTCGGGTAGGGCGAGATGAAATTCGTCAGATCCTTTACACCAAGCCCGTTCGACATGGCGACCGAGACGAGTTGGATAAGGTCGCCGGCATCCTTGCCGACAATGGACGCACCAAGCAGTTTGCCCTTGCGTACAATCAGCTTCACTTCGCCTTCGGTGTTTGCCTCCGCTATGGCGCGGTCGCTTTCCTCGAATTTGAAGCTCGGCGCCGAGATGTCGTCGCCATGNTTCTCGCGGGCTTCGGCTTCCGTCATGCCGAGTTGAGCAACTTCCGGGGACGTGTAGGTGACGGCTGGTACGGGCAGGCTGTCTGCCTTGGTGCCCTGTTTGAAGAAGGCGCGGCGCGTAAAGACGGAGGCGTGCCAACCGGCGATATGTGTGAATTGCTCACGCCCTGCGGCATCGCCCAGTGCCCAGACGCGCTTGTTCGATTTAGAGCGCAGATTATCGCCTACAATGATGCCCTTGCGGTCATGATCTACATTGCCGGCTTCGAGATCCATGCCGTCGAATACGGTCTGGCGACCTACCGCAACAAGCAGATGGGAGCCTTCNAGCGTCCAGGCTTCACCGCCTTTCGGCTCGGTCAGGACACGGATCGCCTCCCCGTCCTGTTCAATCTTGGTGGCTTTGTAGCCTTCCAGGATCGTGACACCTTCGTCGCGTAGCGCTTCGATGGCGATTTCGGCATGATCGCGGTCCGCCCGGCCCAGCGCCTTGCCCATTTCAACGACCGTGACTTTTGCGCCAAGGCGCGTGAATGCCTGCGCCATTTCCATGCCGATGGGGCCGCCGCCCANAATGATCAGATGCTTNGGCATTTCAGGAATGCTGAAGATCGTTTCATTCGTCAGATAGGGGACGGTTGCCAGCCCCTCGATAGGCGGAATGAAGGCGCGTGAGCCTGTGGCGATGATGATACGNCGAGCCTTGACCCGGGTGGTTGGGGAAATGATCGTGTCCGGACCGGCGAATTTGGCATGTTCACGGATGACCGTACAGCCGAGGCCTTCAAATCGTTCCTGGCTGTCTACCGGGGCAATCGTCGCGATGGAGGCGTTGACGTGTTGTTTGACCTTGTCCCAGTGGATCCGGGGAGGCGTCGTCTCGATGCCGAACTTGCCGGCATCGCGAATCTCTGCGGCGGCCTTTGCCGCGCTGAGCAGCGCTTTCGACGGCACGCAGCCTGTGTTGAGGCAATCTCCGCCCATTTCACCTTTTTCGTAGAGCACGACAGACAGGCCCAGCTGAGCGGCGCCTGCGGCGGCGGATAGTCCGGCAGAGCCAGCGCCGATCACGACAAGGTCGGCGGTCATCTCTCTCATTGGCGCGGTGCCGGCCGCGTGTGGGGCAGGGGAAGTGGCGATCTTGTCTGGGTCGGCGGAGCCGCCAAGNGGGGCGCGGGCATTCTGGTCAGCGAGATCTGTCATCAGGCGGCCTCTTCAATCTGGTTGGCTTTCTTTGGAAAGAATTTCTTCCATGCCACCGGCAACAGGGAAACGACCCCAAGCGCGATGGCGGCGGGCAGCAGGTTCTGGAAGACCGATGCGAGATCGGGATCTTCCCCCTTCGCAAATGTCGCGCCCAGGCCCGCACCTACCCATGTATACGCAACAACGCCCGGAACGATCCCAAGCGCGGTGGTAATGGCATAGTCGCGATATTTCGCNCCGAGGATGGCNGGCAGGATGTTGGCGACGGGAAANGGCATCGCGGGNATGAAGCGCATNGCAAACATGTATGCCATCGGACTGTTCTGGAACTCGNTGCGGACCTTCTCCGCATAGCCGCTCGCAATCTTGCGCATGAACCCGCCAAGAGANGTNTTCGCGGCGAGGAAAAGCAGGCTNGCGCCAANCGTTGCGCCAATGACCGTGGCCAGAGTGCCGCCNGCAAGACCGAACAGGAAGCCACCTGTGATCGTGATCCACAATGCGCCTGGAAGCATGAAGACCGTGCTGGCGGTGTAGATTCCGATATAGGCGGCGATNGCGAGGATCAGATTGTCCTCGACAAAAGCGCGAAGCGCNGCCTGTTGCNGGCGCAGGGTCTCAAGCGACAGATAGTCGAACAGGCCGAATGCCCAGGCTGCGACGAGGCCGCCGGCAATCAGGTAGAGCGGCCANAGGCGGAGCCAGATCGGCTTTGATTTTGTGTCAGCTGCGTCAGTCATTGGGCGGGGTCCGTCCGGGTGTCATTGAGCGACCAGTCATACTCATAGCCGCGAATTTTGGGATTAGTGCGAATTTTTTCTGCAAGGGCGGGTTCGGCGTATTCAAGCAGGTGATTGATAACGCCACCTTTCGATCCGCCGAAATCAGCCTGAAACCATTTGTAAATCGAAGACACCGTCAGGCCACGGGAAGACACGCTGACGCCGCGTGGATGATTGACATAGGCCCGCGCGGCCGCATCCAGATCTTCATCAAGTGTGTCTGCTATCCACGCACGAATTGGCAGGTTCGGGCAGCCATAGGACGCGCAATTGATGGCATAATGTACCCGAGGGTCCTTGAAGCGTGGACGCAGAATGTCGTGCTCAATCGCGTCGAGGGAGACGTCATCGCCGCCCACCGAAACGGAAACCTTTTTCCAGGGGCCGCCAAAAACATAACCATCCCGGATCGAGTCCAGCGGATAGCGCTCAAGAATGTGCCGGACCGTGACGGCGTTGTAGAGGTTGGCCCAGGCCGCGAATTCTGCGTCACCAGTGGTGGAAAGGTCCCGGGTTTCGAAACCGGCGATATAGGCATCCAGCGCGGCGCGATCCGCTTCGTTGCCTGCCAGAGTCTCATAGTCCACGCGATTCACGCCATCTGCGCTCTCTGTCACATAGGTCTCAAGCAATCGCGTCCAGTCCTCGTCTGACTGAGCCAGGGCTGGCTGCATGAGAAGTGCCGCAAGGGCGATGCTGGCAAGAATTCGGGGCAGGNATAGAAATTTGGGCATGACGCATCTGGTATGTGGCTGGACTATGGAGACCACCACATAGGCCAAGGGCTCCCGGAAATCCCGTCACGTCTGCGTGCGCTGCGCTGACAGGCGCGTGAGCCTGGCGTCAGTGNCTGCCCGCTGTNACNTCACCGTCAAGCTCCATCCAGTCGCGGAANGGCAGGTTNTAAGCCATGTCCATGACTTCGAATCCGATCCCGTTTGGCTTGCGGGAGCTGGAGTTCCAGAGAATGACCACGCCCGTGTCGCGTTCCGGGTCGAACAGGATGTAGGAGCGATAGCCCTCCACCGCGCCGCGATGGCCAACAACGCGGTAGCCGGGCNCTCCATATTTGTAGACCCGCCAGCCNAGCGCATAACGTGCGTCNCGTACCGTCCCGCTATAGCGCCNNGACATGCTGGATTGTTCTCGACTGGTATAGATGCGGGGCGCCTGAAGCATGTCCAGGGCGGAGTCGCTGAGCACTTCCGGCAAAAGGCCCATATGCGCGCGGGCGTAGAGCGCGAGGTCACGGATCGAGCCATTCACGCCGCCCGCCGCAGGGACGCGATAGTAATCGTCATTCACGATCTTCTTGTCGGGAGGGCCCAGATCGCGGCTGCGTTTCGAATGCGGTTTAGCCCAAGAGGGGGCGCTTTCCAGTCCGGCGCGGCCAATACTTGCCGTGACCATGCCGATTGGTTTGAAGACGGATGCCTCCACGGCGTCTGCATAGCGCGATTGGGTCACGTCTTCGATGACTTCGGCAATGCTGTCATAGGCGACATTCTGATATGTGTGGCAGTCTCCAACCGGACAGATGGATTTCAGGGACCGGAGACTGGTGCGAATGTCGGCGGCCTCCCAGCCATCCTCAAGGCGCGTGTCATAGGCGTTTGGCAGAATGCCCAGCCGGTGAGACAGCACGTCTTCAAGCGTTGCCTTCGCCTCTCCGCCATTCGGCAGGCGCAGGGTGGTCGCGAATTTGGAGACAGGGTCAGTAATGTTCAGGCGAGCCTGGCTTGCCAAGATGGCGACTTCGGTGGCGGCCACGCCTTTGGAGAGGGACGCCCAGCGGAACACGGTTTCGTCCGTCACGGGGGGGCCGCCCGCTTCGGTGACGCCATACCCCTTGGAGAATGCGATCTCGCCTTGATCAATCACGGCAACGGACAGGCCAACAATATCCTGATCGTCTGCCAGCCTGGAGAGGCGTGCATCAAGGCGCTCATAATCAATCGATTGAGCTGTTGCCGGGGCCGAGAAGGCCAGAATCGCGCTCAGGCTGGCAAGAACGATATGTGGAAACCGCATGATACCTCTGAAATATCTGCACCCCGCCACCTTTGGGAGAGTTCCCAAGACTCAAGGCTGATGTAAAGTGCCCCAGACCGGTTGAAGCGGATTTAATGCGAAACTGGCTGAGGCTGCGGCTTGACTTCAGGGCTGTGCTGCCTGTATTGGCCCCTCTTTCCGAGATACTTAGCTTTTAGAGCAGACCCATGAAACGCACATTCCAGCCCAGCAATCTTCGCCGCAAACGCACTCACGGCTTCCGCGAGCGTATGTCGACCAAGAATGGCCGCAAGGTGCTGGCACGTCGCCGCGCCAAGGGCCGCAAGTCGCTGACCGCTTAAGACGGCCGGCCAGGGACCGCTTGATTGCAGGCGGCAGAGGCCATGACCCGCGAGACACACGAGTCTGAATTTGAGGTCGTACGCATGCGCGTGCGGCCTCAATTCGTTTATGTGCGTCACGGCAAGACCGAGCGGCGCAAATCCCTTCTGGTGCAGGCCAGACGGCGCAAGGGCGCGGACAGTGACGCGCATATGGGCGAAGGCTTTACCGCGACCAAGAAGATCGGAAATGCCGTCATTCGTAACCGCTGCAAACGGCGCCTGCGCGAAGCGGCGCGTGTTCTCTTGCCGCAGCATGGCAAACCGGGCTGGGATTATGTCTTCATTGCCCGTAAAGACACCGCTGACATTGCGTGGCCGCGTTTGCTTGACGATATGGAAAGCGCGCTGATAAGCCTCGCCGCTGATTAACCCAGATGCCGCCGCTTCCGGCGTGCTGACCAGACTTGCCGGGATCCCGCCAGATGGAAAAAGAAGACCAGCGCAATTTCCTGATCGCCATGGTCGCAATGATTGCGTTTGTGTTTGCGTATCAGGCCTTCATCATGAAGCCTGCGCAGGAAGAGTTCGAAGCCAATCAGGCCGTCCGCGAAGCCGAACAGCAAACCGGTCCGGTCGTGTCTTCCGACGCCCCGGCGATTGCCGAGATCAAACCGGTTCAGGAAGCTCTGGAAGATGACGTCCGCGTGCCATTTGATGCCGCGTCTGTGGATGGGTCGATTCGGCTGGCTGGCTCACGCATCGACGATCTCAGCCTCAAGAAGCACTATTTGACCGTCGAGAAGGAACAGGAAGTTCGCCTGTTTCGCCCGGAGAATTCCGAATTCGGCTATTTCGCAACCTGGTACTGGGCCGACGGCTCGAAACTGGTGGCTGGCCGCAACTCGAACTGGACGCAGGTGGGAGAAGGGCAGCTGACGCCCGGCAATCCGCTCACCCTGCGCCTCGAGTCTGAAGGCCTGGTAATTGATCGCGAGATCTCTGTTGATGAAGACTATTTGTTCACCTTCACTGACACGGTGACGAACAATTCCGGAGAGCCCCGCGAAGTGCGCGCCATCGGCTCGATTGAGCGTCATGGCGACTACAAGCAATTCCTCGAAACCACAGATCCTGGCTCATCCTCCAAAGGCGGGCTCGCGCATATGGGCCTCATGGGTGTGGTCGATAACGAGCTGCGCCTGAAAAAGTACAAGCCATTGTTCCAGTTGAAGGACATCAAGGGNGAAACCAGCGAGGGCACGTTCCCGTCCAGCCAGGGCGGNTGGTGGGGCCTGTCAGACATGTACTGGCTGGGCGCCCTGGTGCCGCAACAGGACGCGTTCTTTGCCGGNCTNGTNGACAAGCGGAAACTGTCACGTGGCGGGCCGCTCGAAGTGCGCACAGAGTCTGCGCCGATCACACTGGCGGCGGGTGAAAGCCAGACCGTATCCAACAGCCTGTACGCTGGCGCCAAGCGGTTTGACGTACTGCAGCACTACCAGAATGATCTGGGCATTCCGCGCATGGTCGATGCCATTGACTGGGGCTGGGCCTTCTTCCTGACCAAGCCCTTCTTCTACGCGCTGGAATGGCTGTCCGGCATCGTGGGCTCGTTTGGCTGGGCGATCCTGGCCTTCACGGTTTTGGTGAAGTTGCCGCTCGTGCCGCTCTACAATCAGAGCTACAAATCGATGGCAAAGATGAAGAAGCTGCAGGAGCCGATGCAGGAGATCCGGGAACGCTTCAAGGCCGACCCGCAACGCCAGCAGCAAGAGATCATGAAGCTTTACAAGCAGGAGGGCGCGAACCCGGTGGGGGGCTGTCTACCGATCCTGTTCACGATCCCGATCTTCTACGCGCTCTACAAGACACTTTATGTCACCATCGAAATGCGCCACGCATCCTTCGGATTCCTGCGTGACCTGTCTGCGCCGGATCCGACGGCCATCGGCAATTTGTTTGGCCTGATCCCGTTCTGGTCGGCAGCGGACATCAAATCCATCCCGATCCTCGGCATTATCATTGGCATCGGTATTCTGCCGATCCTGTATGGTGTGACCATGGCAGCGATCCAGACGCTGAGCCCGCCGCCACCGGACCCCACCCAGCGCCGTATCATCCAGGCGATGCCGCTGGTCTTCATGTTCGTATTCGGCGGTTTTGCGGCAGGTCTCGTCATGTACTGGGTGTGGTCGAACCTGCTGTCCTTTGCACAGCAATATTTCATCATGCGCCGGAATGGCGTCGAGACCGAGATCGGCAAGTTCGTGAAACGGCTGTTCGGCGGCAAGGCAAAAGCGACGGATTAAGCCGATGGATATGGATGGTGGCTTCAGTGAAGAGGCGCTCGAAGCTGGCCGTGTCCTGTTTGCCGGCCCTGTCGAGTTCGTCAAAGGCGTGGTGGACCTGAAAGGTCTTCCGCCTGCAGACCGTGCCGAAGTGTGCTTCGCGGGCCGGTCGAATGTCGGCAAATCATCGCTCATCAACGCGCTGACAAATCGTGCAAAACTGGCGCGGTCGTCCGCAGAGCCCGGACGCACGCGAGAGCTGAACTATTTCGATCTTGGCGAAGGACGCGTGTACCTCGTCGACCTGCCGGGCTTTGGCTATGCCAAGGTCAGCCGAACCCAGGCTGAGGGCTGGATGCGCCTGACGCGTTCCTATCTGCGCGGGCGGCCCTCGCTGCGACGTGTCTTCCTGCTGGTCGATTCTCGCCGCGGCCTGATGGATACGGACGAAGAGGTCATGAACATGCTCGACAAGTCGGCTGTGACCTATCAGATCGTGCTGACGAAAGTCGACAAGATCAAGAAGTCTGAAGTGGATGCGCTGGTCGACAAGATTTCCACCAAGCTCAAGAAGCGCGGCGCGGCCCATCCTGTCGTGCGCCAGACCTCGTCTGAAAAGGGGTGGGGGATTCCTGAACTGAGAGCCGAAATAACCGGGCTGGAATAAGGGGTCGTCTCTGGGTAAAGAGTTGCCGTGATCTGCAACTGGAGGTTCTCCCGCATGGCCATTCAAATTTGCGAAGATGATGTCTCCAGCGACGAGATGTTGGCGCTTCTCCAGGCGCACGCCGATCTGATGCTTTCTCAATCGCCGCCCGGGAGTTGCCATTTCCTGCCCGCTGAAGGCTTGCGCGTGCCCGAAGTGACAGTCTGGTCGATGTGGGAGGATGAGACGCTTGTCGGCTGTGGCGCGCTGAAGGCGCTGCCGGATGGGGCAGGCGAAGTGAAGTCCATGCACACTCGTTCTGACATGCGGGGGAAGGGGTATGGGCGCCAGATGCTGGAGTTCATTCTCAGCGAAGCGGCGCGGCGCAATTACTCAGCGCTCTATCTGGAAACCGGCTCGATGGACGGCTTCATTCCTGCCCGCAAACTCTATGAAGTTTATGGCTTCGACTATTGCCCCCCTTTTGGCGGCTACACGCTGGATCCGAACAGCGTCTACATGCATCGGGCGCTCTAGGATTCGCATTTGTCCTGTCGGCAAACCCGCGCTAAAGGGGCGCCCATGACAGACCAGATTTCAGACGCACAATTCACCGCCCGCACGCTTTCCGAAGCGCTGCCCTATATCCAGCGTTACGCCGGCAAGACAATTGTCGTGAAGTATGGCGGCCACGCCATGGTGGACGAGCGCCTGTCGGCGATCTTTGCGCGGGATGTGGTCTTGCTGAAGACGCTCGGCATCAATGTTGTCATCGTGCATGGCGGCGGCCCGCAGATCGGCAAGCTGCTAGATCGTCTCGGCATCGTGTCGGAGTTCAAGGGTGGTTTGCGCGTGACTGACGAAGCGACGATGGAAGTCGTCGAGATGGTCCTGTCCGGTCCGATCAATAAATCCATCGTGCGGGCCATCAATCAGGCTGGCGGCAAGGCGGTTGGCCTGTCCGGCTCGGATGGTAACCTGATCCAGGCGGAAAAGGCCCAGAAGACCGAACGCGATCCGGACAGTCACATTGAGCAGGTCCTCGATCTCGGTTTCGTGGGCGAGCCAAGCGCAGTGGACACAAGCGTACTGGATGCCTTGCTCAAGTCCAACTCACAACTCATTCCCGTGGTCGCGCCAGTCGGCGTGGGTAAAGACGGGCATCGCTATAATGTGAATGCGGACACGTCCGCGGGTGCGCTTGCGGCGGCCCTCGGGGCGAGCCGCCTGTTCCTGCTGACGGACGTGGCTGGTGTTCTGGACAAGAACAAGAATTTGATGCGCGAGATTGCGGTGGACGCGATTCCGGACCTCATCGCGGATGGCACAGCTGCAGGTGGCATGATTCCGAAGCTTGAAACGGCGGCCCAATCCGTAAAACATGGAGTTGGGGCGGCAGTAATCCTCGATGGGCGTGCACCACACGCCCTGCTCATGGAGCTATTTACCGAACATGGTGCAGGTACGCTCATTTCTTAAATGTCTCGGCCTCGTCGCAGCGGCGGCGGGGGTCCCTGTGATGGCGCAGGCCCAGAATGCCTCCGGCGATGGCTGGAAGCTCTGCAATGAAACCAGCTACATCATCGAAACGGCCGTTGGCCGCCCTGTTGGCGGGTCAATTACGGTTGATGGCTGGACGAAGTTGCAGCCTGGATCCTGTCAGATTGCCGTCAAGGCGCCACTCGATCCGAAATTTCACTATGTTTACGGACGTACCTCCACAGCCCATCGCGGCGGTTTGCGCGAATGGGGCGGCGGCCGAGATCTGTGCGTAGACCCAACGGGCAGCTTCTCGCTGGAAAGCCCGCCGAACTGCACGGCGATGGGGCTGGAAGAGCGCGGGTTTCGGTCTGTGGAGATCAAGAGCCGCTCACGCTGGACCACGACGTTTACAGAGATCGAGAATTATTCGCCAGATATGGCACAGGCCGCAGGCATCCAGCGCCTGCTTGAAGAGGCCGGGGTTCTGTCCGGCGCTATTGATGGCCGTATCGGCTACAAAACGCGCACGGCCATCGCGAAATTCCTGGAAGAGAACAATCTTCCCGAATCCACATCTGATGCCGATCTGATCGACTTTCTGGAGCAGGTGGCGAAGGAGAATGGCCGGAATGTCGGATTTACCTTGTGCAATCGCACAGACAAACGGATCTGGAGCGCTATTGGCCGTCGCGGCACGGAAGGTTGGGAGAGCCGTGGGTGGTGGATGCTTGAGGCCGGCGGTTGCGCGCGCGTGATCGACAAGGCGCTGCGCGGAACTGAGCATTACGTCTATGGCGAGATGGAAGACGGCACGAAGATCCGCACGCTTTCGAAGGCGTCTGATGCGTTTTGCGTCGGCCGGGCGAAATTTGCCATTGTCGGCCGAGATGACTGCGAAGCCTCTGCTTATCGGACAGCGCTTTTCCAAGCGGCGAATGAGCCGGTCGATCAACGTCTCGTATTCGAATTCTTTGAGCGGGACTTCGCCAAGGCGGGCGATCAATGACCTCCAGCAAGGCGGGTATTCATCTCGCGCCATTTGGCCAGTTCGGTCACGTCGCCGATTGGGTGTTTGATCTCGACAACACGCTTTATCCGGCAGAGTGCGACCTGTTCGCCGAGATCGATACGCGCATGACTGAGTTTGTATCCCGAACTTTGGATTTGCATCCGGTTGAAGCCCGCAAGGTCCAGAAAGAATACTACGCCACTTATGGTACGACACTTTCCGGGCTCATGAAGGTGCATCAGATAGATCCAGCGGACTTTCTCCACCATGTGCACGATATCGATCTCTCACCGTTGCCAGATCTGCCGGCGTTGAGGCAGGCCATCCGCGCGCTGCCAGGGCGCAAGTTTGTCTATACGAACGGCTCTCGCCGCCATGCTGAGCGCGTGGTGGACAGGATGCGGCTTGGTGATCTGTTCGATGGCAGTTTCGGGATCGAAGATGCGGACTATACACCAAAGCCTCATCTGGATTCCTACAATCGGTTCTGCGCAATGCATGATGTGGCGCCGGGCAAGGCAATTTTTTTCGAAGATCTCGCCCGAAACTTGCTGCCAGCCAAGGATATGGGGTTCACCACAGTGCTGGTGCATTCGGAGAAAGACTGGAGCCACGAGCCGGTTGAGGCCCGCCCGGCAAACCTGCAGGATCTGTTGGGGGATGACGGGCCCGACCACATAGACTATGTGACGGGCGACCTTGCCGCCTTTCTTGAGGCGGCGCTTGAAACTTTGCCGAACAATTCTCCCGGAGACCAAGATGACTGAAGCCCTTGCCAATGCGATTGAACAGGCGTGGGAAAACCGCGACACGCTGACAACCGAGACCAAGGGCGAAGTTC
This sequence comes from Hyphomonas sp. TMED31, assembly GCF_002172815.1. Lineage (NCBI taxonomy): Bacteria > Pseudomonadati > Pseudomonadota > Alphaproteobacteria > Hyphomonadales > Hyphomonadaceae > Hyphomonas > Hyphomonas sp. TMED31. The sequence goes on from NZ_NHCK01000079.1 coordinate 19,215, forward strand.
GTGAAGCTGTCGAAGCGGCAATCGAGCTGCTTGATTCCGGCGAAGCGCGCGTGGCCAGCCCCAATGGTGATGGCACCTGGCAGGTTCACCAATGGCTGAAGAAGGCTGTTCTTCTGTCTTTCCGCCTGAACGCAAATGGCATGATTTCCGGCGTGCCGGGTGGCGGAAACTGGTGGGACAAGGTGCCGTCGAAGTTTCAGGGCTGGGGCTCGTCTGAATTTGAGGCCGCCGGGTTCCGGGCGGTGCCGCCTGCCGCCGTGCGCCGCGGCGCCTACATCGCGAAGAACGCCGTTCTGATGCCATCCTACGTCAATATCGGCGCGTATGTGGGCGAAGGCACGATGATCGACACATGGGCCTCGGTAGGCTCGTGCGCCCAAGTCGGGGCGAACTGCCACATTTCCGCCGGCACAGGTATCGGCGGTGTGTTGGAGCCGCTTCAGGCCAATCCGACCATCATTGAAGACAATTGTTTCATCGGTGCACGCTCCGAAGTGGTTGAGGGCGTGGTCGTTGGGGAAGGCTCGGTCATCGCAATGGGCGTGTTTATCACCCAGTCGACGAAGATCGTGGATCGCAAGACCGGCGAGATCACCTATGGCAAGGTGCCGCCTTACTCCGTGGTCGTTCCAGGCACGTTGCCAGACAAGAATGGCGGACCGAGCCTGGCCTGCGCTGTGATCGTAAAGACGGTTGATGCGCAGACGCGCTCCAAGACCGGCGTCAACGAATTGCTGCGGGACTAGCCTTCGGTATGTTGAACCGTGCCGTGGCGGCATGGTTTGACTTGAGGGCAACATCGCTCTCTCCTGTCTTTACACAATAAGACGACAGGGGAGGGCCTGATGGCCAAGGCATTGAAACAACACAAGGCAGTGGGCGAGGACTATCTCGCCACGGTCAAACCGAAACTTCGTGCGTCGCACGCGTTTCCGTTCCCGGCCAGCGCAGTATGGGCTGCGTTGCTGGATGCTGATGCGTGGACGGAATGGTTGCCGATCACGAAAGTTATCTGGACCAGCCCTGAGCCATTCGGCGTCGGCACAACGCGCACCGTTGAAATTGGTGACCAGCGCGTTGAGGAAGTCTTCTTTGCGTGGGAAGACGGCATGCGCATGGCGTTCTATTTTGACAAGTCCACATTGCCGGTCTCGGCGGCAATTGAGGACTACCGTGTCGTGGCGACTGACAGCGGGTGCGAGCTGCATTGGGCTGGCAAGGCGAGCGCGCCATTGGTGCTCGGTGGACTGGTTTCAGGCCAACTGGCAAAGGGTATTCGCGAGGGACTGCCGAAGCTCGAGGCACTGATCCGGGATAACCCCTCCCGGTTTGGACTTTAGCCGGCCTCCTTCTTCAGGATCAGCCAGCGATAGATGCCGATGCAATTGATCACGGTCAGGACGAGGTTCTGATAGAGCAGTGGCGGTTCGTTTTCTGCAACGCCGATTGCGACCCAAGCCGTTGAAGAGACCGCGAAGATCACAAAGGCGGTGCCGGTGATCTTCCGTCCCAGATCTGCTGAGATCATGATGGCGGCACAGATTCCTGTGCCCATGGCAATCCATTCAAGCATTTCGAGCATGGTCAATCTCTCCAGCCTTTTATGAAATCTGTATCCGGCTGGAGAGGAAATGTCGGAAACCTCTAGAAGTTCCGCTCGAAGGGCTTTAGTCGAACACCACGACTTGTCGGGCGACAGTGCCCTTGTTGTCTTTCAAATTCTGCAATGCGCCCGTAATGCCTTCCAGGCCGATACGATCCGAGACCAGATCATCCAGGTGAAGCTTGCCTTGCTTGTAAAGCTCAATGAGGCGTGGGAAATCCACACGGAACCTGTTGGAGCCCATGATGGCACCTTGTAGCCGCTTCTCCGTAGCGAGCAATTCGATCCCCGGAATCTCGATATTCACGCCGGGTGTGATCATGCCGATGACGGTGGCCACGCCGCGCGGACGCAACATGTGATATGCCTGTTCCGCCGTCTGTTTCAGGCCGACGCACTCAAAGGAATAATGGACACCGCCATTCGTCAGCTCCTTGACGGCTTCGATCGCATTCACCTTGCCGGGATTGACCGTGTCCGTTGCGCCAAAGCGTACCGCCATCTGGAGTTTCTCATCGGAAAGATCGACCGCGACGATGCGGCTGGCCCCGGCAATCGCTGCACCATTGACCGCCGCAAGTCCGACGCCGCCGCACCCCAGCACAGCGACTGTTGATCCGGGTTCAACCTTGGCCGAGTGGAAAACGGAGCCGACACCGGTGATGACACCGCAGCCAATCAGGCAGGCCTTGTCCATCGGCATATCCCTGTCTACGGCGCACAGCGCGTTTTCATGAACAAGGATCTGCTCTGCAAAAGAGGAAAGGTTCAGGAACTGGCCGACTTTTTCGCCCTTGATGGACAAGCGCGGCGCTTCGGTGGGTTGGCGCTGGAAATGATCCCGGTTCACCGTATGGCAGACTGACATATGCCCCGTCAGGCAGTACTCGCACGTTCCGCAAAACGGCGACAGGATCGAGATAACGTGGTCGCCCGGCTTCACCGCAGATACCATTGAGCCAACTTCTTCAACCACGCCCGCGCTTTCATGGCCCAGAATGACCGGTAGTTCAGCCGGGAAGTTGCCGTCCCAGAAATGTACGTCTGAATGGCAGACGCCAACCGCCTTCAGTCTAACCAGCACTTCGCGCGGGCCGGGCTTGGAAATGGTAACATCTTCGATGGATAGCGGCGCATTGGGCGCGCGCATGACGGCAGCCTTCATGGGTTTTCCTCCTCTGTCCGGTCTCAGCGCTCTTTTTTGGCGCAGATGACCAGCGATGGAGAAGTTTCACCCAGAATGCGCGGCCTGAACAGGCCCGACGCGACGGCAGTCTATTCTGTCGGGGCTGACACGAGACCGGAAGCGCGGCCCATGACATGGAAGATTTCGTTCTGTTCCATTACGCCAGAAACGAGTTCCGATCCGGGGCCAGTCGCGAAGATGGCAACATCATCGCCGCCATGTGTTTCAGACGCCATGAACACAAGCGAAGGCTGCTGGAAGTTCTTTTCGGTCGTATCAATGTCGGACAGGTCTTCGCGTACACAATCCTGTTCGCCGGAAACGAGGCGACAAGCTGTCATCCCGCTGGCGTAGGACAAGGTCGTATACGGTTTGCCGTCTTGCGCATCCATGGGCGCATTGTCGAGCCCACTGACGACCTTGCCGAGGATCGGGTTTCCGCGTTTTGGGTAACCTGAAATAGTCATCGTGTGAGAGTGATCTGCCGTCACGATGATCAGCGTTTCGTCCGCATTCGTCATCTCGAGTGCAGCGGCAACGGCCTGGTCCATTTCATCGGTTTCATCCAGGGCCCGGATCGCGCTGACGCCATGATGGCCGTGATCAATCCGACCGCCTTCCACCATCAACATATAGCCTTCATCATTGCGGGACAGGCGCGTGATCGCCGCTTTGGTCAGGTCGACGAGCGACGGCTCGCCCGCTGGATCATCGGCGCGGTCGATCGCGAACTTCATGTGAGAAGGTTCAAACAGGCCAAGCACTTTGGCGTCGCTTGCGAAGTCGATCGCATCGAACCCTGCCTTGTCAGTAATGTACACGTGGTCATCGGACTTGGCCGTCCACTCTGCAGTGAGGTCCCGGCCATCTTCGCGATTACCTGACCAGTCCGCGTTTTCCACATCGGCCTGATCGACGGTGGTGAAGCTTCCGCGTCCGCCGGCCATGGCCACTTCAAAGCCGTCGCCTTCCGGCCATTCGATCAATTGACGGGCAATGTCCTTGCACGCGCTCGCGTCGCCGCCTTTCAGGTCCGCATCATTCTCCCAGTCGCGGCTTGGCGATTTGGCGAAGGTTGAGGCGGGGGTCGCGTGGGTCAGGCGCGCGGTTGAAACCAGTCCGGTTGCAAGACCAGCGCGTTCTGCCAGCTCAAACAGGGTGTCGGTTGTATTGCCTTCCACGCTGGCGCAATTGTTGAAGCGTGTGTCCTGCAGAACGCCCAGCATACGGGAATTCGTTTTGGCGCCCGTCACCATTGCCGTTGCAGTAGAGGCGGAATCGGCCACCTGGAAATCATGGCTGTAAGTCTTTGACAAGGCCATGAAAGGCAGGGTTTCCATGGTCAGTCGATAGGATTCGCCATCAAGCCCGCGCTTCTGACCGGCATAAATGCGCGCAGCCGTGATGGTCGGAATGCTCATACCATCGCCAACAAACAGGATGACGTTCTTGGCTGGTTTGACACCGCGTTGCTGGATACGCGCGTCCACTGCTTCAGCGGCGGACTGATAGTAGGAGTCTCCGGACTGAATTGGGGTGGCTGCTTCGCGCGTGATTGTCGGCGTGGAAGTGCTGTCGGTTCCGGCGCTATCGGATGAGGCTGAACAACCGGCAATTGCCAGAGCGACGATAGAAACAAGGGGAAGGGCGGTGCGGCGCATGGGGCAGTCTCCGGAAGAACAGGTTTGCGTCGGCCTTAGACGCATTTCGTGACATTTATGCTGCAATCAGTCGACTGGCTGCGGTTTGTGCCCGCTTTGCGCAAGCCACACAGCAAACAGGATAAGCGCGCTGCCAGCGGCCTGAATGCTGGTGAGAGGTTCATTGAATAATTGCCATGAGACAGCGGCAGCGACGACAGGCTGGATCAGGATGAGGACCCCTGCGACCGATGTTGGTGTGATGCCCAGGCCGGTGATGATCAGGCCCTGTCCGATGACATGAATCCCGACCCCCAGAATGAAGGGGGCGAGAAAGCCCGAGATATGCGCGGGCAGGAAGTCTTCCCGGAAGGTCATCACCATCATGCCGGCGACGATGATTTCCACGCAGGTCAGCCAGAAGACGGCGTCGATGCCACTCATCGTTCGACGTGCGAGTTTGGACGCCAGCAAGTAGCCGGAAACGAGGACTGCCGCAGCAAGGGAGAGCAGGTCGCCTCGGATATTGCCGCTGCCGCCCCCTGCCGCGCCGAGAGAAAGCGCGGCAGCGCCTGCCATCGCGAGGATAACGGCGATGAACCAGACGGGTGTTGGGCGCTCCTTCAGGAAGAACCATGCTGCGAATCCGACACCGACATTTCCGAGATTCACGATGAAGGTGGCATTCGATACGCTGGTTAGGGTGAGGCCCCAGTGCCAGAGGCCGATATCCAGTGCGAAGCACGTGCCTCCAATGACAATGAACATGTTCGGCTTGCTGGGCAGGCGTTTCTGGATGCCGAGAACCAGAAGGAACAGAACAGGTGCAGCGAACACGTACCGCCAAAAGGCAATCGCTTGAGGCCCAAGATCATCAAGGCCGAGGCGCAAGCCGATCGGCGCGAAACCAATTGCGATTCCGCCGCACAGCATCATCAGGGGTCCGACCCAGTGACGCGCGGCCGGCGCGGGAATAGGAGTGTCTGTCATGCGGAGAAGCCTGTCATGGCGCGAATGTCTTGCGGCGTCTTGCCGTGTTCACGCCATTCACGCAATCCCCGGTCTCCGGAGCGTTTGGACAATTTCTTGTCATCCGGACCCATAATAAGCGGGTGAAACCGGTAGAGAGGCTGGGGCCAGTCCATAAGCGCCTGAAGCAAGGCGTGTATTGCTGTCATCTCCCGAATGTCCTCTCCGCGGATGACATGCGTGATGCCTTGAAGCGCGTCATCATGACAGCAGGCAAGGTGATAGCTGGTCGGTGTGTCCTTGCGGGCCAGTACGACGTCGCCAAAAGGTGAGGGGTCTGCAGCGACTTCAGTCGTGCCTGTGTCGCTGAATGTCGTGTAGCTGAGCGCCTTGTAGCGCGAACCAAGCCAATCTTGGGCCGCAGTGAGGGACAATCGCCAGGCGTAGGCGCGCCCCCTTTCAATCAACTCCTGTTCTTCGGCAGGTGGCAGGGGCTTTCCTGTATATCCAGCGATATCGGGGCTCGCGCCTGCAGGCAGGGCGGCTGCAATCTCCCGCCGGGTCTTGAAGCAGCGATAGACGAGGCCGCGAGACCGAAGAGATTCCAGCGCGCCTTCATACTCTGCAAAATGGTCCGACTGTCGTCGTACTTCGCCGTCCCAGTCGAGATCCAGCCAGTTCAGGTCTTCGAGAATGGAGGCCTCGTATTCCGGCTTGCAGCGCGTCAGGTCGATGTCTTCGATCCTCAACAACACTTTGCCACCATATCTGCGGGCTGTATCCCAGACGTGAAAAGCCGACAGGGCGTGGCCAAGGTGAAGATGGCCGGTCGGCGAGGGTGCAAACCGCGTTACAAATCTCTCTGCGCCCATTCGGTCCCCTGAAATCAACTCGCCCAGAACACGATCTAACCATCCTCGAAGCCGCCTGAACAGCGTTTGCCTGTTGCCAGTGCGGGGTTGGGCTCGTATCGCACACATATACCGGAGGTCTGCCCGAATGCCCGTGAATGACTGGTTCACAAACGCTGAGCGCTGGTTCGAAGCGAACGTCGTTGGCGCGCCAGAGCTCGCCACGTTCGGGTTCGGCATGCTGGGTGTGTTGGTTTTGGCATTGCTTGCGGTGGCGTTCAGCCTTGTCCGGTCCCTGCTGAAGTCATTGCGCAATGAGGCAGGTGCACGCGCCGCGCGCAACGACAAATCTCCGGGCTATCGAATTCTTGTGGCGCGCCCGACGGGGCAGCGCGCAGGCCGTGCCTGGAAGTGGCTGTTGTCGTCTCTTGAGTCTCACGTGCCGGAGTTCAGTTTTGGCGCGCCACTGAAAGTTTTCCGCACAGGCAGCATTCGCGGCGGTGTTGAGACCCGCGCGGTGCAGCGCGCTCGCCGCCGTTTGCAGACGGCGGACGCCGACATGCTGGTCTGGGCGGACCGGACCGGCCGAAAGGAAGATGGTTTCGTCGTGCACGGCCTTAGCCGCGGCGGAGGTCTGACGCCGGCTGAGGCGCGCCTCTTTACGCTGACATTGCCGGGCCGCATGTCCGATCTGGAGGGGCAGATGCAGCGCGTGGCAGCCTATTTCCTCGCCCGCGAGCTGCAGCCAGCGCTGGCGAACCCACAATCATTCCGACCGGAAAAGATGAAAACGCTGTCCAACGCGCTTTCTGATATTCTGGAGGATACCCCGGCGCTACCCCTGCCGCTGCGCAGCCGGATTGAGGCGGATTTCTGCGCGTCTCTTGTGCATATCGCCGAACAGTCAGGGGATATCGAGGCCCTGGAACAGGTTATCATGCTGCGTCGGATCCATCTCGACGACATCAAGAACGATCAAGACGCCTCACGGGCAGTGCAGGCGCACATGGATCTGGGACGTGCCTTGTTGGCCAAAGCGACGAAGCAGTTTGATCGCAAGACTGTCGAAGCTGCGATTGGTCACCTGTCAAAGGTGATTGAGGCGCTTCAGGCTGACCCGACCATCAAGCGCGCGCAGGCCGCGTCTGACGCCATGTACAAGGCTCAGAACCTGATCGAGACGCCCAAGCGCTTTGCGGAAAACTTCGGGGCGAGGGGGCGCCCCCGCCAATCGGGTGGCGA
>NZ_NHCK01000080.1:0-16373 GCF_002172815.1 Hyphomonas sp. TMED31
TAAGGCCTGGCCCGCGCTGGTCGTTGGTGTTCTCTATCTGACATGTCTGATCAACTATCTGGCCCCGGAATCCCACGTCGGTGGCATTTTGGGGGTCGTCGCCAGCATGAAATCCTTGATCGGGTCAGCCATGCTGCTGATGACNTTTGTAGAAGCGATTGACGGGATGAACGCGTCAGCNTCGGAGCGAAGATTTCGCCTGAGCTTTGCTGGCGGATATGCCGGGCTNGTCACNGTNTCNNTGCTNGCNGACCAGCCGGGACTGGACGCNTGGCAAGACGAGTTTCGCATTTTTGCGGCGTCGCTAGCCCTGATGGGGGCNAGCCTTGCTGTGCTGTATCGGCGTCGTAACCCTCTGGAAGTCAGCAAGACGCGCAAGACAGATCGTAGCCGCAGCGTGCCGTGCGATCCGGCTCTGGCGGCGCGGCTGACAACTTTGCTTGAGGTCGACCGGATTTATCTGGAACCGAATATCAAAGTGGCCGACGCCGCTTTGCGCCTGCGAACGCCTGACTACAAGGTCAGCCAGTGCATTGTGTCGGATCTCGGCTTCGCGAACTTCAACCAGTTGATCAATTCGTATCGAATTCAGGAAGCCTGCGACCAGCTGTTGCAGCCGGATCTGGCGGACCAGCCNATTCTGTCTATTGCGATGGATTGTGGCTTTGGCTCCATCGGTCCATTCAANCGCGCNTTCAAGGCGCATACCGGNATGACTCCGAGCGCCTATCGGCGGCAGACCCCGATAGCAGAGTCGGTGCGGTGAGGGCTGGCGGACAGCGCGGCGGTGTCTAGACTGCGCGATAGAGAATCANTTCCCGCCAAGAAAGGCCGTGCTCATGGCAAACGCTCCCGTCGGATCGAAATCCAACCCGTCCCAGTTCGATATTCTGAACAAGCTGGCCGATGACGAACCCTATTTCGTGATCCGGGCACACGACCCGCTGTCGTCTGCANTGGTCGANCTGCACGCCTATATCGGTGCGGGGCAGGCGGGCGCAGCGCACAACAAGCTGGCCGAGATCATGGCGCTCACCTCTGCAAAGGCGCCGCGCCCGGCCTCCAGCCCGAAATACCGGGAAACCTTCGCCATCTCACTGGCGATGGAGCAGTGGCGCGAAACNCACGGCGAAGACTAAAGGCAGGTCCTGTTGCTGATAGAACCTGTTACGCTTCAGAATGAGTTCGTACGCCTCGTTCCGTTCGAGATAGGTGGGCATGCCGAAGCNCTGCGGGACATGGCGGAGCGCTCTGGACAGCGGTTAGCAACCTGGCCGTTCTTCAATCCACCGGGCGACTGGATTTCGGATTGGGTGAAGTCTATCCGCAAGCGCACNGAGGCAGGTACGTTGGTGCCGTTCGCCGTGCTNGCGTCCGATGGACGCTTTGTGGGGATGAGCGCTTATCTGAACCCGGATGCCGCGTCGCGAAATGTCGAAATCGGCATGACGATCTACGCGCCGGAGTTTCAGGGCGGAGCGACNAATCCCGCCTGCAAGCATTTGCTGTTGTCTCATGCTTTCGGGCAGGGGGCCATCCGCGTCTACTTCAATGTGGATGAACGCAATTTGCGGTCGCGTGCTGCCGTTATGAAGCTCGGCGCAACTCAGGAAGGCGTGCTGCGGGACAATCGCATCCTTCCGGATGGATTTGTGCGCACNACCGTGGTGTTCTCCGTGCTGGCGCGGGAATGGCCTGCGGTGAAGGCGGGTCTTGAGGCGCGCTTGTCCGCATTCGAGGACGTGAATGATGGCTGAGCCGATCAATCTGAACAAGTTCCGAAAGGCCAAAGCCAGGGCCGAGAAAGATCAGCGCGCAAAAGAAAACCGCGCCAAGTTCGGCCGCACGAAAGCGGAGAAGTCGCTGGACAAGGTGCGCGCCGACAAGGCCCGCGAGCAGGCTGACGGCCACCGCCTTCAGGATGATCCGGAAGATCGTGGTTAATCAGCGGTTACGAACCGGCCCCTGATTTGCACCCTCACTCCTGACTTTGTTTCAAAGCGGGAGGACATAATGGGACGGATTATTGGAAAACTGGCGATTGCAACCATCGCTTTCGCCGCCGGCATCACCTGGGCCATCATCGCCGAAGCAAATGACGCCGGTGTGCCTTTGACCAGCCTGATCGGGCTCTGATCCGCAATCAGCTTTCCGGCGCGCTCTCTTCCGGGTGGAGGATGGAATTGATCAACTGATCATCCATGCGTCGGCCCGAGACGCGCTCCAGAGCGGTGAAGATGGACTTGGCCTTCTTGTCCTCCAGAAGTGGGATGGCTTGGGCGAGCTCAGCCGCGCGGGCATAGCGCATCTGCGCTGTGGCCATATCCCCGCGCGCCTCGGCGCAGGCACCCAGATTGTGGAGGATGGAGGGTGACTGTGTCCATTCGCGGCCCAGCTCGTCCCATTGTGCACACGCTCCGAGGAAATTGCCGTCCTTTGTCGCCTTCACCGCGGCGGCGAAGCGAGGGTCATTCTGCGCTTCAGGAGTCAGGCCCTCTGTCATGATTTCCGCGCGCATTGTCTGGTAGTAGGGCGCAATGTCATTGCGGAAGCGGTGGACGGCTTCAATCGTTGCGTCCTCTACCATACCGATTGGGGCATTGTAGGGATCGTAGCTCGAATAGCGTGGCTCGCCCCACACTCCCAATTCCTCGCCATTGTAGGGATACTCGGCAATGTCGACACAGCTTTCGCGGCTGGCCCCGCCGAGCTGTTCCTGCCGCAGGACAAGACGTCCCGTGCGGTGATCGATCAGTTCAGCTGTAACCACCACTTCAACCGTCTCTTCGCGGCATTCGGTTTCCACGACAGCGCGGCGTTCGCAATCGAACAGGCCGTCATACTCAACGCATCGCTTCTTGCGTTCGAACCGGGTTTCAGCCTCCCAGGAGTCAATGTCGACACGTCCCTGATAGGTCCCCGCGGGCTCTCCATAGGGGTCTGTGAACCAATACTCCCCGTCGATCACGATCTGGTCGAGCATTGCGGCGAACTCTTCCTCCGCAACATATCCAGCTGGTCCCCGGAACTCTCCGACCAATACGTCCCGATACTCGGCTGCTTGCGGAAAGGTCGGCGCCATCCGGGCTTGATAGTCATATCCGGGCGTTGCGCAGGCTGCAGCCAGAACGGGAAACAGAAGGAGCAGGGCGTGTCTCATGTGGCGAGCTTTCAACAGTTTCAAGTCAGTAGGGTTCAGAGATACTGAACAGACACTGAACCATGCAATGTCTGTCTTTGCGCTGCGTAAATTCTTGACGCGAGGGGAGGGCGCGGCCACCTGTCTCGCAACATTGATGGAGCCCTAAATGACAAGTTCACTGTTCACCCCATTCAAGATCAAATCTCTCGACCTGCCGAACCGGATCGTTATGGCCCCGATGACGCGGTCGAAATCTCCGAACGGCGTTCCGGGCGACGATGTGGCCGGCTACTATGCGCGCCGCGCAGAAAACGAAGTTGGCTTGATTCTGACCGAGGGCACCACGATCCGCCGGGGGGGCGCGTCCAACGATCCGAACGTGCCGAATTTCCATGAGGCGGACTCGCTGGCTGGATGGAAGAATGTTGTCGAGAAAGTCCACGCCAAGGGCGGCAAGATCGCGCCGCAGATCTGGCATATGGGCATGGTCCGCAAAGTTGGCAGCGGGCCGAATCCTGACGCCCCGACGGATAGTCCGTCAGGTATGACGCATACCGGCAAGCAGGTTATCGACGCGCCGACCTCCGCAGAAATTGACGATATGGTCCTCGCCTATGCGGACGCCGCCGCCGAAGCTGAAAAGCTGGGCTTTGACTGTGTCGAAGTTCATGGCGCGCATGGTTATCTGATCGACCAGTTCTTCTGGGATGCGATGAACCAGCGTGATGACAAGTTCGGCGGAACGTCCCTTGTGGAGCGCGCGAGCTTTGCATCGGATATCCTGAAGGAAATCCGCAAGCGCGTGTCGCCGGACTTCCCGGTGATCTTGCGCTATTCCCAGTGGAAACAACAGGATTACGGCGCGCGTCTCGCCACNACACCNGACGATCTTGAGGCCTTCCTGAAAGTGTTCGTGGATGCTGGTGTGGACGTGCTCCATGCTTCTCAGCGCCGCTATTGGGANCCGGAATTCCCCGAAATCGACGGCGAGAATGGCCTCAATGGCGCGGGCTGGGCCAAGAAACTGACGGGCCTCCCAACCATTACGGTCGGGTCTGTTGGCCTGTCAGGTGATTTCATCAAGGCATTCCAGGGCGAAGGGTCCGGCACGCGGTCACTGGATGATCTGGAAGAACGCCTCGCTCGGGACGAGTTTGATCTTGTCGCCGTTGGTCGCGCCCTGCTGCAGGACCCGGCATGGGCGCGCAAGATTCATGAAGGACGTACAGAGGAATTGACTGATTATGATGCAGCGAGCCTCGCGACGCTATCATAGGTCGATTTTTCTTGCATCTGAGGGCAGGGAATGGTTCTCATTAACCAGACGAGGAAACGCTCTCCCGGGTAAGTTCTTCGTCTGGATGGTGGGGACATAAAAGAGCCATCCGGCACAATTTGATGACGAAGTTTTGCGGGGGACCCGTACACGCATTTTCTTCGTCTGCGCTCGGAACCTGCGGGTTTCGATGTCGCTCGTGCGGATGCTTGATTTCCCCTACTCTCGTGGGCTCTGCTCACACCCAAGGTAAGATGCCCTCACACCAGCATCTTGCTTAGCCCTGTGAGGCCGCGTCCCGCACACCTGACGCGTCCTTGCAGGGTTTTTTGATGCTGTCGGTGAACAGTGATCTGCGCCACAAGCCCTGCCCAACAGGGCATTCGGTGCTATATGTTCGCCATGAGTTCCAATCCGAATCGTATGTCCATTTCGCAGATGGCCTCTGCCAAGCCGCCCGCAGCCAAGAGCGAGGCGGAGTATCTTGATGGCCTGAACCCAGAGCAGCGCGAAGCCGTGCTGACGACTGAAGGGCCATTGCTGGTGCTGGCTGGCGCGGGCACGGGCAAGACGCGCGTGCTGACCACGCGCCTCGCACACATCATTGGCACGCGGCTGGCCTGGCCGTCGCAGACGCTGACCGTGACCTTTACCAACAAGGCCGCACGGGAAATGCGCGAGCGGGCCCTGTCCATGTTGGGAGAGGCAGGCGAAGGCCTTCGCTGGCTCGGCACATTCCACTCGATCAGCGCGCAGATCCTGCGCAAGCATGCCGAGTTGGCGGGCCTGAAATCCACCTTCACCATCATCGACACCGATGACCAGATCCGTTTGTGCAAACAGATTATCCAGGCTGAGAACATTGACCCCAAGCGCTGGACACCGCGCTATCTGGCCAGCCTGATCGATGGCTGGAAGAACCGCGCTCTGGTACCGAACAAGGTGCCACCGGAAGAGGCGCACCAGTTTGCCGACGGCAAGGGCATCACCTGTTACCAGATCTATCAGGCACGCCTGAAAGTTCTGAACGCGTGTGATTTCGGCGACCTGCTGATCCACAACATCCAGATCTTCCAGAACAATCCGGACCTGTTGAAAGAGTATCACGACAAGTTCCGCTATATCCTGGTTGACGAATATCAGGATACGAACGTTGCGCAGTATCTGTGGCTGCGCCTGCTGGCACAGGGGTCACAGAACATCTGTTGTGTTGGCGATGATGACCAGTCGATCTATGGCTGGCGCGGTGCGGAAGTGGACAATATCCTCCGCTTCGAGAAGGATTTTCCCGGCGCGCATGTCATCCGGCTGGAAAAGAACTATCGCTCAACCAAGCATATCCTTGCGGCGGCTTCATCCGTCATCAGCCATAATAAGAGCCGTCTCGGCAAGACGCTCTATGTGGGCGATGACAATGCGATCGACGACATTGACGCCTCCAAGGTGAAGGTGCGCGGCCTGTGGGATGGAGAGGCCGAGAGCCGCCTGATTGCCGACGACATCGAAAGCTGGGTGTCCAAAGGTGGAAGCCATGAGGATTGCGCTGTACTGGTACGCGCATCCTGGCAAATGCGGGCGTTTGAAGAACGCTTTATCATGCTGGGCATTCCATACCGCGTGATTGGCGGGCCGCGCTTTTTCGAACGCGCCGAGATCCGCGATGCGTTGGCCTATCTGCGCCTGATCCGCTCACCGGATGATGATCTTGCGTTCGAGCGCGTGGTGAACCAGCCCAAGCGCGGCATCGGAAATACGTCTCTGGCCAAGTTGCAATCCTATGCGCGTGAGGATGGGCGCAGCCTGTTCGTGCTCACGCCCATGGTGTTGCAGACTGACGAAATCAAAGGTGGCGCAAAGCGCGGCCTGACCCAGTTCATCGACCAGATCAATCTGTGGCGTGACAAGCTGACCAACGGCATGCCGCATACAGAGCTCGCCGAGACGATTCTGGAGGAATCCGGCTATACGGACATGCTGCAGAAGGATCGCAGCCCTCAGGCGCAGACGCGGCTGGACAACCTCAAGGAATTGGTACGTGCCATGGGCGAGTTCGACTCGCTGGCCGGNTTCCTGGAGCATATCGAGCTTGTCATGGATGCTTCGACGGGCGGGGCAGGGGAAGACCAGGTCCAGATCCTGACNCTGCATGGCGCGAAGGGCCTGGAATGGCCGGTCGTGTTCCTGCCAGGTTGGGAGGAGGAGGTTTTTCCATCACGCCGCAGCCTGGATGAAAGCGGGATGAAGGGCCTCGANGANGAACGCCGTCTTGCCTATGTCGGCATCACGCGCGCCCGCCAGCATGCCTATATCTCTTTTGTCGCGAACCGGCAGATCTATGGCCGCTGGCAAAGCGTGCTGCCGAGCCGGTTCGTGGACGAACTGCCCCANGAACATGTCGAGGCGGTGTCTGAAACGGGCTATTCCGGTATTCCCGGAGGCGATACCNGATTTACCGGGACGGTCGAAGATCTGGGGGAGCGCTCGAATTACAAAAGCCCCGGCTGGCAACGCCTGAAGGAGAATGCGGGCAANTTCGANACNCGCCCNCCACGNGANGCNACCAATNTGTCGGCCACNTCTGGCGGCCCGTCCGGGTTCAAGGTCGGCACGCGCATCTTNCACGACAAATTCGGCTATGGCCGTGTCGCCCATACAGAAGGCAACAAGCTGACGGTGGACTTCGAAAAGTCTGGTCGGAAGAAAGTGATCGCCACCTTCGTTCAGCCTGTCTGACGGTTGACCGCGCCGTCTATTCGGAATTGGATGNATGCGGGGCAGCGGTGAGGCGCACATGGCCGGATACATCGAGAAGCATCTCTATGAGGGCGAGATACTTCGCCATCGCGGCGCGTTTCATTGGTTTGAGCATGCCAAGGCCTGGCTGATGCTNGTNGTNTTTGGCATTCTGATTGTCGGAATCGTCTATTTCATCGCGAAGATGATCCATCTGAACACAACCGAGTTCGTCGTGACCGACCGTCGTGTTGTGATGAAGACCGGGCTGTGGTCAGCNGATGTGAATGAAATTGCGCTGGACGCGATTGAAGGCAGCACNTTGAAGCAGGGNATTCTTGGNCGCATCTTCGGGTTTGGAAGGCTCTCGATTCATGGCCGCGGTGAAACCCACATCACCTTTCCCTCCATGGCGCACCCGCANAAATTTCGCGCCGAAGCGGAGAAATCGAAACAGGCCGCGATCCAGCCNGGCGGGCCGCTCACCGGATAGGTANGNGATTTCCAAGATCAGGGATTTGCAGCAACCGGGGGCCTGTTCAGGGGGGTAAGGGAAGGCAGGCCGGCCTCGACAAGCGCGATGGGTGGATGCGCTGGTCCCGGAGGACTGGCGAGGCATACCCGGCGCTGCAGGGACAGGTGTTACATGTGGCGNGCGAACGCAATCCGAATGGCGCGTTCATCTGCCGGTCATCAGGACCCTATTCCGCCGCGGGCAGGGAGCGGTCGACGGGGTCGTTCTCATTGGCCGTGCCCGAGGAAGATTGTGAGACCGCGCGCTTGGCTTCACGCTTGCCGCGTACACGATCCTTCANCCGGCCCGCCCAGCGAACGATGCGGTGCGGAGCGAGCAGCCAGACCGGTGTCACCAGCAAGATCATGATGGTTGAGAAACCAAGGCCAAACACAACCGCCGTGGCGAGCTGAACCCACCATTCGGAGCTTGCTCCTCCAAAATTGATCGAGCCTTCAAAGAAGTTGACGTTCATCTGGATGATCATGGGCAACAGGCCACAGATCGTCGTGCCGGTCGTCAGCAAGATCGGGCGGATACGTTGGGCCGCTGTCGCAACCGCGGCTTCTTCAGGCGTCCGGCCATCGCTGAGCAGGCGATTGTATGTATCGATCAGCACGATNTTGTTATTCACCACGATACCTGCAAGCGCCACGATTCCCGTGCCGATCATCAGCTGTGAGACATATGGCAGGATAAGCTGGATGCCGACCACGACACCCGCCGTCGACATGATGACAGCCGTCAGGGTCAGGAAGACCTGCCAGAAATTATTGAACTCCCAAAGCAGGATGATGGCCATCATGAACAGCATGGCCAGCAGGGCCCCCTGGAAAAAGGCGGCGGCGTCTGCGGCATCTTCGTCCGCTCCCTCGAAGCGAACCTCGACTGTGGACGGAATATCCTGATTGGCGATCCAGACCTTCAGTTCCTCGACGATGCCTGCGCCGGCGCCTTGCTCGACCGTATTGGCTCGAACGTCGATCACGCGTGCGCCATCGCGGCGAGTGATCTGACTGACCCGTGGAGCAGGCACACGTTCCACGAACAGGGAAAGCGGAACATTCCCGCGCGGCGTGGCGATGCGCAGATCATCAATCGCGCTGGCGCTCCGGTCAGACTGTGGAAAACGTACACGAATGTCGACTTCGTCCTGCGCATCATCCGGGCGGTACCTGCCGACCAGCACACCTTCGGTGATCAACTGAACTGCTGCGCCAACCTGGCTGATGTCGAGCCCATACTTACCAGCTTCGGCACGGTCGACCTCCAGCTGATATTCAATGCCGGGCAGGGGACGCGTATCTTCGACTTCCCGAAGGTCTGCGCGGGAATCGAGATGCTCGCGGATCAATTGTGCCGTTGAGTTCAGCGCGGCTGCATCTTCAGAGAGCAGGGCGATCTGCACGTCCTTGCCGGAGGGCGGACCTTGCTCACGCGCGGCGATTTCAAATCGCAGGCCGGGCACTTCGCTCAACCGATCACGGATATTTGCCAAGGTGCGACGGCCATTGTGCACGCCGTCTGCTGTGGCGAGGTCGATCAGCAATTGGCCGACCGTATCAATTGGCTTGCTGGACGATCCATCTGGCGAGAAAATCGCCTGACCGGAACTTCCTGCCTCGGTCGAAATGTCCTGTACGCCGTCCATACCGGTGATGGCTGCTTCGGCGCGTTTGACCAGGGAGAGCTGTTCGGCCGTCGAGAGACTGCCTTGCGCCTGAACAAAGACAAAAGCCTGTTCAGGTTCGACATCCAGAAACAGTTCCGATTTGTGCTCGGTTGAGCCGAACCACATGAAGATTGCAATCACGCTGACAATTGCGACGCCGGTGACAGCGAGCGGTCTGGCGATGAGCGATTGTACGATCCGCACATAGCCGCCGAGCCAACCGGTGGCCGACGCCGGATCGGCATCCGCAGCGAGCGCGGCGAGGCTTTCATCCTTGCCGCCCGGACGCGCGCCAATGACGGAGCCGAGCACCGGCAAGAAGATCAGCGCCATGACCAGCGAGGCCGAGAGCACGAAGATCAGCGTGATNGGCAGATAGGCCATGAATTTGCCNGGCATCGAATTCCAGAACAGGAANGGGATGAAGGCGGCNAGNGTNGTGGCNGTNGANGCNACNACNGGCCAGAACATGCGCATGCCGGCCATGGCATAGGCGCGNTTNCGGTNCANCCCTTCCGCCATTTTCCNGTCGGCATATTCGGTNACNACNATNGCGCCATCCACGAGGATACCCACGGCGATGACCATGCCGAACATNACCATCATGTTGATTGTGTAGCCAAANGCGCCGAGCAGCAGGAAGGCCATGACAAATGAGGCTGGGATCGAAATTCCGACAAGCAGCGCAGAGCGCAAACCCAGNGCTGCCACACAGATGATCATCACGAGAACGACTGCGGTAATGATAGAAT
This sequence comes from Hyphomonas sp. TMED31, assembly GCF_002172815.1. Classification (NCBI taxonomy): domain Bacteria; kingdom Pseudomonadati; phylum Pseudomonadota; class Alphaproteobacteria; order Hyphomonadales; family Hyphomonadaceae; genus Hyphomonas; species Hyphomonas sp. TMED31. The sequence goes on from NZ_NHCK01000080.1 coordinate 10,090, forward strand.
TCTGCAGCTGTCCGAGCTGGTCGCCGATGAGTTCTGACGCGTCTGACGTGATGCGCACGTCTACGGTATTGGGCCAGCTTNCCTTCTGGGCCTCTACCGTGTCGCGGACGAAATTGGCGGTATCGAGAATGTTGGCGCCGGAGCGTTTGACGATCTGAAGCTGCAGCGACGGCTCACCATTGAATGTGGCGTAGCCGGTCGCGTCCTTGTACGTACGGCGAATTTCGGCGACATCTGACAAGGTCACTGTTGCGTTCTCAGAGCGTTTNACCGGCAGGTTCAGCGCGTCCTGNGCCGTGCGGATCAGGCCGGGGACTTTCACCGCAAAGCTGCCTTCGCCCGTATCAATCTGGCCAGCCGGTACAAGCTGGTTGTTGGCCGAAACGACNGCGTAGATATCCTGATAGGACAGGTTGTAGGTTTCCAGCTTCACCGGATCGACGACGATTTCCAGCACGTCTTCGCGCTGGCCGATAATGGTCGCTTCCAGCACGCCGGGGTTGCGTTCCAGCAAGTCTTGAAGCGTTTCAGCAATATCGTTCAGGCCGCGCTCTGGGGCTTGGCCGAACAAATTCACCACCATGATGGGGAATTGGGAAGCGTTGACTTCGGTAATGATCGGNTCACGCGCATCATCCGGGAAGAAACGTTTGGCGAGGTCTACCTTGTCCTTCACGTCCAGCACTGCCTGATCGATGTCGGAATCGATTTCGAACTCCAGAATCAACTGGCCAGCACCCTCGGCCCCGATGCCGATAAAAGATTTCAGGCCTTCAAGAGACTGGATCTCCTGCTCAATCGGTTTGACGAGCAGGCGCTCTGCATCTTCCGGCGTCACGCCTGCCAGAGGCACGGTGATGCCGACGAACGGAATCGGAATATCCGGGTCGGCTTCCTTGGGCAGGCCGACATAGGTGGCCGTACCGGCAATGATCGCGCAGATCAGGATGGACAGGACCATCCTGGCGCGGCCGATGGCACCTTCTACAATGCGGGTCATGGCTGCGCTCCACCCTGTGGTACGGGCCGCACCTCGACGCCTTCAGCCAGATAGTCCTGACCAATCGANATCAAGCGAGCCGGAGANGGCAGNCCGGTGACCCATGCGCCTTCGGGCGTCTCGTCGATCACCTTCACTTCGGCAAAGCGCACAATGCTCTGNTCNTCCACATAGCGCACACCNAGGTCGCCTGCGTCTGACAGGGTCAGCAGTCCGGGGGAAATCAGTGTGGCGGGGACATCGCCCATCGGAATGAACAATTCGGCGGTGACGCCAGCCGCGACCGGGTCTTCNCCNGTGTCCAGTTCAGCTTCGATCAGGAAGGTCCGTGTGCCTTCATTGGCCGTGCGGGACACATAGCGGAGCCTGGCCGGATAGGTTTGTCCGCTAGGCAGACGGGCTGTGCCGGTCATGTCCGTGGAGAGCTGGCCGGCATTCGCTTCGGCAACTTCGACCGCAACGATGACCGGGTCCATGTCCACCATTGTGCCACATGGTTGGCCGGGGGAGAGATAGTCGCCTGCCTCGGCTAGACGCGTTTCGAAGATGCCATCGAACGGAGCGCGGATCTGGGTTTTGGACAATTCCACCCGCGCGGCATTGACCGAAGCTTCAGCTGCGTCCAGCGCTGCCTTGGCCGCGGCTTCGTTATTGGCCGGGGCCAGGCCTTTCTCGGCCAGCGTTTTAGCCGCCTCAAAATCAATGCGCGCGGCGTCGCGACGGGCTTCTGCTTCTTCCAGTCGTGCAGCACGCGCCTCAACGTCCAGTCCGCAGAGCAGGGTGCCGCGCGAAACATGTGTACCCTCTCGCACCGGTGTCGAGATCACATTGCCTGCGGTGCCCGCTTTCACGGTGACAGATTTGTCGGGTGCGGTCAGGCCCTTGGCCTTCAGGCGAATGCCGTGGGTCTGCGCGGACGCCTCATAAGTCACCGCCTGAGGCGCGACCGTGTTCTTTTCGATCCGCGGTTCCTCGTGCTGGGTGCTGATATCGCCCCGGATCACGCTTCGGATGACGAACCAGGCGAGCAGCCCGGCAAAAATCAGAATGGCAATTTTGACGGATCGGTTCACGGTTCACACTTTCACACAGGGCTGCTTGTGTAGCAGAAATAGGGTACGGCGTCGCCCGGTTAAGGCGACCGATACAGCATAGTTAACAGCGGATTGTTGCGATCCCGCAAAGGTGCTGCAGGGATTTCAGCTTTCAGCGAAAGGTATGATTAATAATCGCCCTGATGCGTAAGGGCGCCAGTCAGATCCAGCGACGCCAACGGAAAAGGGCAAGCATCAGCAAGGTGGCCAGTGCCAGTCCAACCACCAGCAGCGCGAAGGCGCCGGGGCTTTCCACGCCGGGCATGCCGCCAACATTGACGCCGAACAGCCCCGTCACAAAGCTGATCGGCAGAAAAACAGCCGACAGGATAGAAAGTACAAACAGGCGCTGGTTCATGACTTCGGCGCGTTCTTCGATGACCTGTTCCTGAAGCACGGTGGACCGGTCCCGGATCGTGTCGAGCTCTTCCGCCAGACGGGTCACCCGGTCAGCGGATTCCCGCAGGAATAGCAGGTCATGATCAGTGAACAGGCCCGCTTGCGATCCCTCTCTCACCAGCTGGGCCAGCGCCTCTCTCTGGGGCAGGATGTAACGCCGGACCTGAAGAACACGACGTCGGAACTCCGACAGCGTGGAGCGCGGCAGCTTGATGGATGGATCGAGCAGATCATCCTCGAACTGATCGGCCTGCTCATCGAAACGTGAGACCTCGGGTTCCATCCGATCCGTCAGAGCATCGGCCAGTGCGGCGATCAGTCCGCCGGTTGAGGCGGGGGCTTTTCCCTCTTTCACCAGGGTTTCCACGTCGCGCGCGCCGCGGATCGGCTTGGCCCGCAAGGTGATCAGCGCCGTCTCGCTGGCCCACATGCGCAGGGCAAGCATGTCTTCCAGCGCTTCGCCTTCATTGAGGTTCATGCCGCGCAGATTGATCAGGAAGCCCGGGTCATGTCGGACGGCGCGTGGACGCGTGTCTTCCTGAAGAAGTGCTTCTGTTGACAGATGGTCCAGACCGCTTTGGCTCTTCAGCCAGGTGCGGACATCCGGTGACAGCCTGTTCAGGTGCAACCAATAGCGCGCGAACTCCGACAAACGGCCGGACAATACATCCGACCATTCCAATGGCGTCGCCGCTCCGTCCGCCGCAAATCCGTAGCCAAACACCATCGGTGCGTTCGCGAATTCGGGCGGGTGCGGGGCAGGCGTCGTCATCGGCGTCTACAGCGCGGAGACCGGTGGTGTGCGTGACATCCAGGGACGGGCGATTTCCAATTGCATGGCGAGTTCGAACAATAGTCCATCCTGTCCACGCTTGGCCGAGAACATCGAACCGATCGGCAGATTTCCGGAGGACCAGGATAGCGGGACACTCATGGAGGCGGCGCCGGCCACGTTCATGGGGGCAGTGAATGCAGCGAAATTGAGCACGCTTTCCATGACCGTGTCGAAGTCACCATCCGGGGCCTGCTCACCAATCGGCACGGCCGGGCTGCCGGTGACGGGCGTCAACAACACATCAATGTCATTGAACCATTCATCATAAGCGGCTTCGAACGCCTGGAGATAGGCAATGGTTTCAGGCATTTCTGCCTGCCGTGACTGGTACATCGACACCAGTCCAAGCGTCCAGGGCTCAAGAATGTCCGGCCCAACCGGCTTTCCGGAAAAGGCGCTTGCCTGCCCGGCGAACTCCGCTGCGCCAGCGGCCCAGTAAAGCAGGAACTTGTCCGTGAATTCCTTGCCATCCAGAGGAACGGAGAAGTCGCGTACCTCATGGCCAAGCTCTCGACAGAGCTGCGCAACGTCCTCAAGCGCGGCTGTCGTCTCGGCCGCGACACGCGTGCCGCTGATCGTATCAGGCGCGAAGCCGATCTTGAGCGGGCGGTTCAGAGCTGAAATCTCTCCCAGTGGAGCGTAGGTGCCGTCATTCGTCTCGGCGACACGGAACAGTTCGATAGAGTCCTGAACGGATATTGTGACGGCATGATTGACTGAAATGTCGACAGGGGGCGCCGCAGCCGAGCGCGCACCGAGCCGGCCACGAGAAGGCTTGAGACCGAACACGCCGCAAGTCGACGCTGGAATGCGGATGGAGCCGCCGCCATCGCTGGCATGCGCAAACGGCACCACGCGCGCAGCGACCAGCGCGGCAGCGCCGCCGGAGGAGCCGCCGGTCATGCGGGACAGGTCCCAGGGGTTGCGCGTCGCACCGGTCACCAGAGGTTCGGTTGTCGAGGTCAGCCCCATTTCAGGTGTGGTGGACTTGCCGAGTGACACGACCCCGGCCTTACGCCAGGCAGTGGCGAAGGGAGAATCCTGCGATGAGATGTTTCCGACGAAAGCGCGACTGCCCCACAGGGTTTGAGTCCCCTCCCAGTCGAGCAGATCCTTCATGAAGGTGGGGACGCCGCTGAACGGGCCAGGAAGTGGATCCGCGGCCACTGCACGGGCTGTATCGAAGCTTGCCGTGGCGATGGCGTTGATGTCGCCATTTACCGCCTCTGCGCGCGCAATCGCTTTCTCGACCTCAGCGAGGGATGTCGTTTCTCCGGATTTAATACGGCGCGCGATGGTCAGGCCGCTTTCCCAACCGGCAGGTGGCACCGCTTTCGCGGCGACCGGGGTGCTTGCCGGTGTGAGTGCACCGCTGGATTTCTGGCCGCAGGCGGCAAGTGTCGTGGCCGCCACGCCCCCAAGCAAGGCGGCGCGTCTTGTGAATCCGGTCATTTATGGTCTCCCTTGTCCCTTTTGCGCAGCAGACTGAAATGCACTGCATGTTTTCGCAAGGCCAAATGAACCGCCAAGACGGTTTATGGCCCGGCGTCGCAAAAGGGTGGGGTCCGGAACTACTGGATCACGCCGCACGCAACGCGCGCGCCAGCGCCACCAATGGGCTGGGTGAGATGATCATCTTCCTGCGCATGGATAATGATCGCTGAGCCGTCTTCATCGAGCAGGGAGTCGAGCGCAGTCAGGCGGGTGAACGCCTCGTACCCGGCCGATCCATCCGCTGCCACCCAGATATTCGGGAGGTCGCCAGCTTCGGGGCCTTTGGGGTTCAACAGACCGTGCGCCCCTTCGACTTTCCCATGATGGCCGCCTGACTCCTTGAACTCGCCCACATCCTCGCAGGTGCCGACGGCGTGCAAATGCAGTCCATGCCAGCCGGGGCTAAGACTGTCGGGGTTCAGCTCAATACGGATCACCTCGCCATTTGGCCCATCCAGGAAGTTGGCCGTGCCGATCTCATTGCCTTCACTTCCGATAAGCGTAGCCGAAGCGGTCATCATGGATGGGTACACACCCTCATCAGGACCGGGCATGTCTTCGGGACCGGGCATGTCTTCGGGGCCGGGCAGGGTAGGCTCGTTTTTGGGCATTTCCTGAGGGGTCGCGCCCTGTTGGCCACAAGCGGTCAAGGCAATGGCAAGTGCGGCGAAGGCAGTTCGGGTGATCATGGGGGTCTCCTGTCTGCAAGTTCTGGTGTAGGCCTAACGCCCATGTTGCAGGAAGGCTCCCTGACGTGAAGGATCGTGCGGATAAATTGCTGGTAAGCCTCGGCCTGTTCGAAAGCCGGGCGGCTGCGCGCGCGGCAATTGACGCTGGCAATGTGACCGCTGGCGGTGCTCTCGTCAGAAAGCCGTCGCAGATCCTGTCGTCTGAAGACAATATCACTGCCGCGCCCGCACATCCGTACGTGTCACGCGGCGGGTTGAAGCTCGCGCATGGGCTCGATGTGTTCGGCGTAAATCCCGAAGGCCGGCATTGTCTCGACATCGGCGCATCCACGGGTGGCTTCACGGATGTACTGCTGAGAGCCGGAGCGTGTCATGTCGTGGCTGTCGATGTCGGGCGGGGGCAGTTCCACGCATCTCTTGCAATGGATGAGAGGGTCACCAGCCTTGAGGCACAGGATGCCCGTACGCTGACTCCGCAAATGCTGAGCAATGCGCCGTCACTGCTGGTTTGCGATGCGAGCTTTATCGCGCTTGAAAAATTACTTGCTCTGCCGCTGTCGCTCGCAGCAGACCGCGCAGAGTTCGTAGGTTTGTTCAAACCACAGTTTCAAGTGGGTCGGGACCATATCGGCAAAGGCGGATTGGTGACTGACCAGGACGTGACCGAACGAGCGGCCAATGCCTTTGCGGATTGGATGGAAGGGCACGGCTGGCCGATTACAGCCTGGACTGAGAGCCCGATTACAGGCGGCGACGGAAATGCCGAACGCCTG
>NZ_NHCK01000081.1:0-21831 GCF_002172815.1 Hyphomonas sp. TMED31
GCTCGGCTGCGCCAGTACGCAGGGCGTCGACAGGCTCGACCGCGAGCACGGAATGACCCGTGCGTGCGAACCAGGCTGCATCCCGTCCCGTGCCAGCGCCAATGTCCAGGACGCGAGCAGGCGGCTTGGGCAGGAACTCCGCCCACGGCGCATGCACCGCCGCCGCGTCGCGCGCCTCATAGCGCACAAACAGGTCGGGCGCCTCCTCGGCATAACCTGCGGTGGACGCCCGTTCCTTCACTCCGCCGCTGTCTTCGCGCCGTCGTCTCCGTCCAGCACTTCCAGCATGCGGATGGCGCTGTCGGCGATGACGGTGCCCGGCGGGAAGATGGCGGAAGCGCCGGCGGCGTAGAGCGCGTCGAAATCCTGTGGCGGAATCACGCCGCCGACAATGATCTGCGTGTGCGCCGCGCCTTCATTGCCGAGCGCGCGTTTCAGTTCCGGCACCAGCGTGAGGTGGCCCGCCGCGAGCGAGGAGGCGGCGACAATGTCGACCCCGGCCTTTCGAGCGTCGCCGGCGGCCTCTTCCGGTGTTTGGAACAGCGGGCCGATCTCGACATCCCAGCCGAGGTCCATCAGAGCGGAGGCGACAACCTTCTGTCCACGGTCATGTCCGTCCTGACCCATCTTGGCAATGTAGACCTTCGGTTTGCGGCCATGTTTCTTCTCGAAATCTGAAGCAAGCGTTGCGGCGGCCTCGGCCTTGTCGTCGCCCTTCACGCCGCCGCCATAGACGCCCTTGATGGAGCGGATGACAGCCTGGTGGCGGCCCTGGCTGCGCTCGACAGCTTCGGAAATCTCGCCCACCGTGGCCTTCGCGCGGGCGGCGTCCACGGCTAGCGCGAGCAAATTGCCCTCGGTGCCGGCGGCGGCCCTGGCGATTGCGTCCAGCTTGGCGGTGACCTCTGCCTCGTCGCGTTCGGATCTCAGGCGAGCCAGCTTGTCCAGCTGCATACGGCGCACGGCGGCATTGTCTACCTTCAGCACAGGGACGTCTTCTTCCTCGTCCAGAAGGAATTTGTTCACGCCGACCACGGTCTGCGTGCCGCTGTCGATGCGCGCCTGCGTATTGGCCGCGGCTTCTTCAATGCGCAGCTTGGGCAGGCCCTCCTCGATGGCCTTGGCCATGCCGCCCATCTTTTCGACTTCGGCGATATGGGCGAGGGCCTTTTCGGCAAGGTCGTGCGTCAGGCGTTCGACATAGTAGGAGCCGCCCCACATGTCGATCGTCTGGCAGGCGCCGCCTTCCTGTTGCAGGAAAAGCTGCGTGTTGCGGCTGATCCGGGCGGAGAAGTCGGTCGGCAGGGCGAGGGCCTCATCGAAGCTGTTCGTGTGCAGCGACTGGGTCTGGCCGCCCGTGGCTGCTATGGCCTCAAGGCAGGTGCGGATGACATTGTTGTAGACGTCCTGCGCGGTCAGGGACCAGCCGGAGGTTTGCGAGTGTGTCCGCAGGCTGAGGGATTTCGGGTTCTTCGGGTTGAACTCTTCCTTCACGAGCTTTGCCCAAAGCAGGCGCGCGGCGCGCATCTTGGCGACTTCCATGAAGGTGTTCATGCCGATGGCCCAGAAGAAGGACAGGCGCGGCGCAAAGGCATCGACATCGAGGCCGGCAGCGACACCGGCGCGGATGTACTCAATGCCGTCTGCGAGCGTGTAGGCCAGCTCCAGATCGGCAGAAGCGCCCGCTTCCTGCATGTGGTAGCCGGAAATCGAGATCGAGTTGAATTTCGGCATGTTCTGCGAGGTGTAGGCAAAGATGTCCGAAATGATCCGCATCGACGGTTTGGGCGGATAGATATAGGTGTTCCGCACCATGAATTCTTTCAGAATGTCGTTCTGAATGGTTCCGGCGAGCTTTTCCGGGCCGACACCCTGTTCCTCAGCAGCGACGATGTAGAGCGCGAGGATGGGCAGCACCGCGCCGTTCATCGTCATGGAAACCGACATCTTGTCCAGCGGAATGCCGGAGAAGAGGGTGCGCATGTCATAGATGGAGTCGATGGCGACGCCCGCCATGCCGACATCCCCGGACACGCGGACATGGTCGGAATCATAACCGCGGTGTGTGGCCAGGTCGAAGGCGACCGAAAGGCCTTTCTGACCGGCGGCGAGGTTGCGGCGATAGAAGGCGTTGGAGTCTTCCGCCGTGGAGAAGCCAGCATACTGACGAACCGTCCAGGGCTGGTTCGTATACATGGTCGGGTAAGGCCCGCGTCCGAAGGGGGCAAGGCCTGGATAATCGTCCAGAAAGTCGAGCCCCTTGCGGTCGTCGGCGGTATAGGTGGATTTGACGGCGACACCTTCCGGCGTCTCCCAAGCCTCGCCAAGGTCTGGCGACTTGGCCTTTGCATCTGGCGTGCCGAGATCGAGTTTCGTGAAGTCGGGGAAATTGGTCATTGGGCCACTCCCAAATTTGCGTGGGCGAGTTTCAGCGTGTGTAGCACATCGCAGCCCATGAAGATGCTGGAATCGATGCTGTCGCCTTCGAACTTGCCAGCGAGCCAGACATGCAGCGCGCCAGCGGCTTTCAGCGCCTTGGCGGTTTCGACGGCTTCGTCTTCGTAGCGCGCATCGGCACCGCAGATGCAGGCGATCTTGCTGCCGGAGGCCTTGAACGCGGCGGCGGCTTCGGATGGGGATTGCGGCGGCACAGGGGGCTGCGTCGCCTCAAGGCCGCCAGCGGCGAAGAGGTTTCGGGCAAAGTCTGCGCGGGCATTGTGTTCGGCAAGCGGGCCGAGCGTCGCCAGGAAGATGCTTGGGCGCTTGGGCGCAGCACTCGCCGCATCGCGCAGGGCTTCATAGTCTTCCGCAAGACGAATGCGCGGCAGGGCTTCGGCGGTGGCATCGGCCTCGTCTGCGGGCAGGTCAGCCGTCACGAAACGCGCGAAGCCTTCGTTCGAGATGCCGTCCTTTGGCGTGACGGAGGGCGCGTCCGCGACCGGCGCGGCGATCTCGTCCAGCAGCGGGAACTCGCTGACGCCCGTGATCGGAACCTTGCGTTTGGCGATGTCCTTGGCGCGCGCCTCGCGCTTCTCGGCGATCCGTTTCTGGAAGCTGCCCGCGATCAGGGAGTCGGCATAGCCGCCTTCGGCTTCGAGGGTCTGGAATTCCTTCCAGGCTGCTTCGGCCAGATCGTCCGCAAAGGTTTCGGTAAACCATGCGCCGCCGGTCGGGTCGGCCACGCGGCCAAGCTGGCTTTCTTCCATCGCGATCAATTGCGTGTTCCGCGCGATGCGCCGCCCGAGGCCTTCGGGAATGCCGAGCGCCTCATTGAAGGGGCGGATGGTGAGAATGTCTGCGCCGCCCACTGCACCCGCAAACGCCGCCGCCGTCGTGCGCAGCATGTTCGTCCAGGCGTCATAACGCGACAAAATGCGACCAGACGAGACAGCCTGCAAACGCATGGGAACAGGTTGCAGCTCCATGGCGTCAAGAATACGCGCCCAGAGACGACGGGCTGCGCGTAGTTTTGCGACACCGAGACCGTAATTGCTGTCGAGCGCGATTGCGAAGCTCATGCGTGGGACAAGCGCAGAGATATCCGTGCGATTGTCCAGCCGGCGCAGCGTGTCCACGGCGCTGGCGATCAGGGCGGCCAGCTCCTGCGCGTCGGAGCCGCCAGCTTCATGCACCATGCGGGCATCAATGCGGATCAGGCCGGCTTCCGGATAGGCGTCGCCAAGGCTGTTGGCCGCTGCCGAGAGGCGCGCAAAGGTGGCGTTCAGTCCCCCGGACAGCTTGCCCGTGCGGGCAAGGCAGCCGAGCGGGTCCATGTTGAAATCGAATTTCTGACTGGCGGGAGTATCTTGCTCCTGTCCCCACAGACCGAGCAGCGTGGCCGCGGTGACACCAGAGCCTGCGCCATGGTCAAGTGCGATAGGGGCGATGTCGGCGCGAAGGCCTTTCAGCGCTGTGCGGAGATCTTCCAGCGTGGTGATCTGTACGCCATTTGCGCCGGTGCAATCGAGCTTCAGTTCGACGGACATGACCCCGCGCTCAAGATCACGCAGGATTTCTTCATTCGCTGTGACCGGTGATGGATGCGCGAATGCCTGACGAATATCCCAGGGCGCAAACCGGTCTGGCGCGGCGGTGGGTCCGCGGAGATACGGGGCCGCGCCTGGCGCGCCCAGCGGGTCGGTGGCTGCGGGGAAGTTACTCTCTCGATAGAGCGGGTGGATCTCCAGCCCGTCCACGGTTTTGCGTGTAATCGAATCAATGCCGCGGCCCTTCAGGACCTTGTCGACGCTGGCGAGCCATTCGGCTTCGGTGGCGTCGGGAAACCCGCTGCTCAGGGGAAGGAGATCATCTGCCATGCCGGGGATTTAGTCCAATCCGGGGGCGCTTGTGAACTGCTAACGATAGGTCAAGGACACTTGGTCGCTTGACTCTCTTCTTCGACTCCATGAGAATGAGAATTGTTCTCAGATAGGGAGTGAGTCATGTCCGCCAAGCTCTTGCCGTTTCAGCCTGTTTCAGAGCCGCTCGCGGCGGCAGGAGCCCGGCACGAAGCCTTGAGGGACTGGATGGAAACGCACACCCGCATTCTGGGCTTCTGGATGGATCGTCTCATTGAAGACGGGGATTCAGAGGACATCGTATCCATGCTTCATCGCCAGCAAAGCTGGTTGGCCATGATGCAGGACCGGCTGGTCGGGGGATGAGGGATCCCCGGCCAGTCGGAAGTTCTCTCCAATGCGTGAGAGTTATTAGTCGCGCAAACTGAAAAAGCCGGTACGGGAATTCCGTACCGGCTTCTTTTTCGTCGGACAGGCGGGCGTGATTATTCGCCCGGCATCGGATCGATGGGCTCGATCGTGCCGTCTTCGTTGATCGTCAGTTCGGCAATCTTCACATTGCGCAAATGGCTTTTCCCGCTCAGCTGAACGTCGTGATAGGCCAGATAATATTTCCCGTCATGCTCGAAGATTGAGTGGTGATTGGTCCAACCTTCAACTGGCTGATTGACGACACCCTGATAGGTAAACGGGCCATAGGGACTGTCGCCTGTCGCATAGACGATCAGATGCGTATCGCCTGTTGAATAGGAGAGGTAGTATTTGTCGCCAATCTTGTTGACCCAGGCCGCCTCGAAGAAGCGACGGGCATGGTCCTTCGCTTTGATTGGATCGCCATTCTCATCAAGGATCATCACGTCCTTCGGGGCTTCTGCAAAGGACACCATGTCGTCACCCATGCGGGCGATTTTCGGCATCAGGGCGACATCGTCCGGCTGGCCGGCTTCGTCATCATTGGTCAGGGGATCATCATTGACGAGATCGGTATTGAGGCTTGGATCAGCATTGTATTCGCCTGTCGCCCAGCGTTGCAGCTGGCCGCCCCAGATGCCGCCGAAATACATGTAGTATTCGCCATCCGTATCTTCGAAGACGCTCGGGTCCATCGAGAACGAACCTTCGATCGGTTCCGGCTCAGCGGTGAACGGGCCCGTCGGACTGTCAGAGACGGCGGCGCCGATATAGAAGACGCCATCGGCATCCTTGGCCGGGAAGTAGAGATAGTATTTGCCATCCTTGTGCGCGGCATCCGGGGCCCACATCTGCTGCGCGGCCCAGGCGACATCGTCCACATCCAGCGCAACATCGTGGATGGTCACGTCGCCGCCGACTTCATCCATCGAGAGGACGATATAGTCGCGCATCGCATACTGGCTGCCGAGATCATCTTCAGGGATGCCGGCGTCATAGTCGTGGCTTGGATAGACATAGATGCGGCCATCGTCCCAAACGTGCACCGACGGGTCTGCGGTGAAGATTCCGGAGACAAGCGGTTGGACAAGATATTTCGACTCCGATGGTTCGGTGTCAGCTGTTTCTGAGACTTCGGCGGGTGGTGTGGCGACCTCTGTGTCGGCGCNCTGGTCTGNCGGTTCGCCGGAACAGGCAGCCGCTGCTGCNAGTATGATAGCGCTACCAAAAGTCAGGCTGAAGTTTCGCATTCCGTTTTTCTCCCTCGGACAAAATTCTTTGGCACTGTTGTGGATGCCCGGTACTCTGGCCTGAACAGCAGTTGAGGGCAAGAGGTCTCCGCAACGTCACGCCTTGCCCAACATGGATCAAGCGATAGTTTCCGTTTACGTAAACGACGTCGTTATCAGGTGAGGTAATTTCTCATGGCACTGCCCCCCATTCTCCAGAACCTGCGCATCCCGGTCATCGGGTCGCCACTNTTTATCATCTCAAATCCGGACCTCGTGATCGCCCAGTGCAAGGCGGGCGTGGTCGGCAGTTTCCCGGCGCTGAACGCCCGGCCGGAACACGTGCTTGACGAGTGGCTCGACAAGATCACGACAGAACTGGCCGAATACAATGAAAAGAACCCGGATCGCCCGGCGGCGCCCTTTGCGGTGAACCAGATTGTCCACAAGACGAACAACCGCCTCGATCATGACGTGGAAATGTGCGTGAAGTACAAGGTGCCAGTGGTGATCACATCATTGGGCGCGCGTCAGGAAGTGAATGATGCCATCCACTCCTATGGTGGTATCGTGCTGCACGACATCATCAATGTTGTCTTCGCGCACAAGGCGCTGGAGAAGGGCGCAGATGGTCTGATCGCCGTCTGCTCCGGGGCAGGTGGCCATGCGGGCACCCTGTCGCCTTTCGCGCTGATTCAGGAGATCCGCCAATTCTTTGACGGACCACTTGCGCTGTCGGGCTCCATCGCCAATGGCGGGTCCATCGCAGCGGCGCAGGCGCTCGGCGCGGATCTCGCCTATATCGGCTCGGCCTTCATCTCGTGCGACGAAGCGAACGCTGTTGATGGATACAAGGACATGATTGTCGATTCCAAAGCGGGCGACATTGTCTATTCGAACNTGTTCACCGGCGTGCATGGCAATTACCTCGCACCATCCATTTCAAAGGCCGGGCTTGACCCCAACAATCTGCCTGAGAGTGATCCGAGCGCGATGAATTTCGGATCCGGCGGCAATCAGGAAGCCAAGGCCTGGAAAGATATCTGGGGGTGTGGCCAAGGCATTGGTGCCATCGACAAGCGGATGCCGACGGCGGAATTCGTCGACAAGCTGGCAAGGGAATATGACGAGGCCCGCGCGGCCCTTGCCAATCGTCAGGCGTTCGGCGTTGCTCCGGTGGCTGCGGAGTAGATTCCTCTTCTCCCCGCTCTCTACATTGAAGACGCCCCTGAGATCCGAGTGATTTCAGGGGCGTTGTTTTTTTTGCGCAGTTTCCAATCCGGCAGAGGCTGGCCCGTGTCAGCCTCGGGACATGTTGATCCCGTCTGTCTCCCTGTTCGATGCGCATGGCTGGCGCTGGCCGCATTTTTCGCCCAGAGAACTTGCCTGCAAATGTGCCGGCCAGCTCTGCGAAGGCGAATATTGGCATGACCCCGACTTCCTCGACTCACTGGAGGCATTGCGCGCACGGGTCGGGCGACCCTTGTTCATCAATTCCGGTCATCGGTGTGAAGGATGGAACACAGAGATTGGCGGCGCGCGGCAATCCCGACATCTGGAATTGGCCGTCGACATTTCCCTGATCGGCCATGACCGGTTCGCGCTCCTCTCTGCGGCAGAGGAGCTCGGGTTCACCGGCATGGGTCTTGGGCGAAACTTCCTGCATCTGGACCGGCGCGAACAGCCCGCGCGCTGGTACTATAAGAGGAGCCGGTCGAAATGGCGGAGCTGATCGGTCTGGCCGCGAGTGCGGCAGGGGGCGGTGTGTTCGGCCTGCTCGGTACGGTGATCGGTCGGGCCGCGGGATACTTCGAACAGCGCCAGTCGCAGGCGCATGAGCGGGCCCGGTGGCAACATGAGGCCCACCTTGCCGGGCTCGAATTGCAGGCGCGCCGGGAAGAGAGCGAAGCAGCAGAGCGGCTGGCCGAAACCTCTGGTCGCTGGCAGGGGCTGGCGGCGTCGATGCAGGCAGAGGCCTCCATCGGGGAAAGCTATGCCTGGGTGAATGCCGTGCGCGCGCTGACCCGGCCCGTGCTGACCCTGCTACTATGGCTGATCACGTGGCTTGTGTTTCTCGCGTCGCCTGAGACCGAGCAGGCNAAGATCGTCGAGACAGCCACATTCGCGGCAACCGCGGCGACACTTTGGTGGTTCGGGGATCGCGGGGCACAGCGAAACGCGCGTTGACCGGCAGGCGCGCACCGGTCCATCCTGTCTCAAACACCAGAGGGCAGGCGACATGGGCGACTATATTCTCGTCATTGATGAGGGCACCACNTCCACNCGNGCNATNGTNTTNGANCGCGANCTGAATGANGTCGCGCTNGCNCANNANGANGTGCCGCTGNCNTATCCGAATGATGGNTGGGTCGAGCAGGACGGCGAGGAGATCTGGGANAAGACNNTNGNNGTNTGCCGNNNNGCGATNGCNGANGCGGGCGGNGTNGANCGNATTGCNGGNATCGGNATNACCAANCAGCGCGAGACGACGCTNGTCTGGGATCGNGNNACNGGNAANCCCNTCGCNCCNGCNATCATCTGGCAGGANCGTCGCACGGCNGANACNTGNGACNGCTNTGCGCAAGNNGGGTCATGANGCCGCCGTGCACGAAGAGACGGGCCTTCTGATCGATCCCTATTTTTCCGGCACGAAGATTGGCTGGATACTGGATAATATGGATGGCGCTCGCGCGCGTGCCGAGGCGGGAGAGCTGGCCTTCGGCACAATCGAGAGCTTCCTGATATGGAAGCTGACCGGCGGCGCATCCCATGTGACGGACGTGACCAATGCATCGCGGACCTTGCTCTACCGGCTTGGCCTGGGCGGGGATGCTGGCTGGAGCGATTCCATGTGCAGCCTTCTGGGGGTGCCGAAATCCCTGCTTCCAGAGATAAGACAGAATGCGGATGATTTTGGGACGAGTGATGCGGCCTTGCTCGGAAAGGCATTGCCGATTCTGTCAGCGGCGGGCGACCAGCAGTCTGCGCTTGTTGGTCAGGCTTGCCTGGATGTGGGAACCGCCAAGATTACATATGGCACCGGGGCGTTCCTGGTGGCCAATTGCGGGCAGGATCGTCCGCAATCGGTCAANCGCCTGCTGGGCACNATTGGNTATGAAGCGCNGGGCAGGGGGGCAATGGCGCTGGAAGGGTCGATCTTCAACGCCGGCACAATCGTGCAATGGCTTCGCGATGATTTGCGCCTGATTGAGGATGCAGCGGAAAGCGCGGAAATAGCGGCCAGCCTGCCGGGCAATGGCGGTGTCTACATCGTGCCGGCCTTTACCGGACTCGGGGCGCCGCATTGGGAAGCGGATGCCCGCGGCACAATTACGGGCATCACGCGGGCCACGACTGCGGAGCATCTGGTCCGCGCGGGCCTTGAATCGGTTGCATATCAGACGCGGGATCTGCTCGACGCATTCGAGGCCGACGGTGTCGCGATCAAGGAGCTGCGCGTTGATGGCGGTATGGTGGCGAATGACTGGCTGATGCAGTTCATTGCCGACATTTGCGAACGGCCTATTCTGCGGCCGGACTATCGCGAGATGACAGCGCTTGGTGCAGCAGCTCTGGCAGCGATGCAGCTTGGCTGGCTATCCGTCGATGACTGGGCCAGCCGCACAGTTCCCGGCACGCGGTTCGAGCCCCAAATGGAAAAGACCGCATCCGCCCGCCTCCGCCGCGGCTGGGCAACCGCCCTGAAAAAAACTCTGGCCTGATCCCTGCACATGGTCAGAGACAAAAGAAAAAGGGCGGACCCAAGGGGCCGCCCTTTCTGATTTAGAGGCTGATCTGCGTCTTACATGCCGCAGGTTGTGTTGAGGAAGGTTTCAATTTCCTCCAGCACGCGTTCCTTGTGCTCCGGCAGCCATTTCGAGCTTTGGTGACCCATCTCTTTTAGCTCGATGAATTTACTTCCAGGCTGTTTGTTCTTGATCGCGTTGTAGAACTCGCGGCTATGGAAGATTGGTACACGGACGTCGTAGTCACCGTGATAGATCAGGATTGGGATATTGATCTTGTCGGTGTTTTGCATCGGGTCCATTCCGGTCACCGTATCACCNTGAACGATGCGCTGGATGCGGTTGTNGCCCCANTCATTNCCNAGNTTGGCNAGGTTNGANACGCCNGCNCCNGCAATNGCGCANNGATANGGGCTGTTCGGNCGNACNGANGCNGCGANNGCNGCGAAGCCNCCATANGAATANCCGTGGATGGCNATCTTGTCGGCATCNACATAGCCATTGCNNGACNAGCCAGGCNGCNCNGTCATCCTTGTCGTCCTGCATCTTCTGGCCCCATTCCTTGTCGCCAGCCAGCCAGAGTTCCCGGCCCCAGCCATCACTTCCGCGGTATTGAGGCTGCATCACGATATAGCCGCGGCTCGCGAAATATTGCGTCCAGCCAGAGCTATCGAAGCCAGCGCTGTCGCGTGCCCAGGGGCCGCCATGAGGGACGATAATGGCGCCTTTGGCCTTATCGCCATCTTCGTAGCCAGCTGGCATCGTAAGGATTGCCGGAATTTTCATGCCGTCGCGGGCGGAGTAGTAGACGAATTTGCCTTTGCCCAGATCTTCTTCTTTCAGCCAAGGACGCTGAGATCCGATGACCGCCACCTTCGCTTTGTCGACGAGCAGGAAGTAGGCNGGTGCCATTTCCGGGGCGCTGACCGTGAAGAGAACGCGATTGCGATCCGCTGTGTAGTCGTTCAGCACGACATTCTTGCCTGGGAAGGCCGCGTCGAGGCCGTCCTGGATNCTCTTCATTTCCGGGTCGATCCAGAAGGTTTCCCGAACCGGACCGTCATAGGTGAAGCCGAGAATTCGACCGAAATCTTCTTTGCGGTTCGAAAAGATCATGCCGCCTGCGTTGAATTCGGGGTGCGCAAACACGGGTTCATCCCCGAACGTGTCGGTGTTGGCGTCATAAGTATAGATCGTGACCTTGTCGTCGAATTTATCCGTCGCGACGTAGTATGTCTGGGTGTCCTCGATCTTGGATAGCACGTCCAGATTATACCGGTTTGCGATCTCCCGACTTAGTGCGTCTTCGCGCACGAAGTTGCCCGATGCATCCGGCAGGCTGATGTACTGACGCCATGCGCCGTCCTCATATTCCAGCTCAGTGCGGGCAAACACTTCGCCTGTGCGGTTGTTGATGGAGATTGCCTCGGTCTCACTCGCCTTGATGAGGAACTTTTCCCGCCCGGTCTCAAGATCATGCTCGAAATAGCTTGTGCCATTCTTGGTCGTGGCCCGCGAGATGATGATCTTGGACGGGTCAAGCGGGAGGATGGATTCGATATTCGTTTCGCCGACGAGTTCAAAGCACCGGAGCAGCATCTTGTTGGCGCCGACTTCGGCGCGGCCATCGGGCAGGTCATCAATCTTCTTGATGCGCTCATCGCCCATATAGACTTTCTGGAGGTACTTCTTGGTCGATCCGGTTGTCTTGCCCTCACCGCAGCCTTCGAGCGCGCCAATGTAAGGCTGGACGGTAAACCAGAGCGATTTCTTGTTCTTCAGGGCACTTGCTGCGTAGAACTTCGTTTTGCCGCTCGACGGCGTAATGTTCGACGGAACAAGCGGTTTCGTCGTATCGATTTCGCCGCTCANGTCCCAGTAGGCTGCAGCACGCTGTTCGCCATCATTGGTAGGATCAGCGATGACGCCAACCAGCATGTCCCCTTCAAGAGACATGGAAACGCTGGAAACCGAGGGGTGCTTTGCGAAATCTTCAGCAGAGACGGGGTCTGCCTGTGCGGACAAAGCACCCGCCATCACGCTGACAAGGCCAGCGGCAACAATGCGACTGCGCATCAAGTTATTCCTCCGAATTAAGTAGTGGCAATATTTAAGCCGGGCGGCTGAGCGTCAAGGAAATCATGCACTTTCGGGAAAGGAACGTGTTTCCACANACGGGNNGTGGGCACAAATGTGGCGCAAAGATCACAGTAACTGGGCAAATATGCCTGCAACCTGAAATTTGTGTCATGTGTTCTTGTCAGTTTTAAAACAGGCGTTCAACGTTGCTGTAATGCCCGCAATTGAGGGCGGGTGCTGGGTGGAAACACCGGGCGTAAGGTGAGCATAAACATTTCTGTAGGGGAAATACTGATGAACAAACGACTGTTCCGTCGTACGGTATTCGGCAGTGTTGCCATTGGCGCACTTGTTGTTTCCGGCGCGGCTCAAGCTCAGGATGCCGACGGCGAGTCCGACGAAGTTCTGGAAATCATTGACGANGCGCCGCAAGAGGAAGCGCGCCAGGAAAAAATCGTTGTAACCGGTTCTTTGTTGGCCCGTGACGAATTTTCCTCGTCCTCACCGATCCAGGTGATCACAGCTGAAGTTGCAACGCTCGAAGGTCTGGTCGACACGGCCGCTCTTCTGCAAGGCTCTTCGCTGGCTTCTGGTTCTACCCAGCTGAACAACACGTTCCAGAACTTCGTCACCAATGGTGGTGTTGGTACGCAGACGCTCGACCTTCGCGGTTGTGGTGACACCCGTACCCTAATTCTGGTGGACGGAAAGCGCCCGGGTCCTTCGGGTACGCGCGGTGCNGTGTCNGCACTCGACNTGAACGTTGTGCCTCAGTCCATCATCTCCCGTGTTGAGATCCTGAAGGACGGCGCTTCGACGATCTACGGTTCCGACGCTGTTTGTGGTGTGGTTAACATCATCACNCGTGATTCCGTGGATAGCCCCGAGCTGAACTTCTCGGTTACGCAGCCTTTTGAGGAAGGTGGCGAGCAATACAATATCAGTGGCGCATTCGGGTTCGAACTCGGTGACAATGCAGATTTTACGATCTCTGCAGAATACAATCTGGCAGAAGAGCTTGATGCNAGTCAGCGCGACTACTTGTCGTGTCCACGTGACCTGGTTCGCGATCCATCGACGGGCCGTCTGATTGACCGTTTGAATTACTCTGCGACGGCAACCGATCCGCGAAACAATTGTAGCAATCTGTATTTCAACACCGCGCTTGATATCTTCAATGGCGGCGGACGTCTTGTTCCGTCTCCGGAAGGAACGACAATTCCGACGGTCTACGGAACAACTGTGCCGGGTTACCGCCCTCGCGTTGGTACCGGGTTCCTCGACAACGGTCAGCCCTACTACGAGGATATCCTGGATTCACCGATCCTGGACAATCAAGATTTCATTCCGCGCAACGAAAACATCTCTATTTTTGGTACTGCTGACATAGAGATCGCAGGAATGTCTTGGGACAGTGAGGCGCTTTTCAGCCGTCGTACGACAGACGTCGAAGGCTGGCGCCAGTTCTTCCCTATCGTTGGTTCTGCCGTCAATATCGCCGGTAATAACCCATTGTACGGATACATCGGTGATCCGACATACGTGAATTCGGCGAACAATGTCGCGCGTCCTATCCTTCCATTCCCTACTGTGGATACGATCGAAGTTGATTACACCTATTTGAGCTCGTCGCTCTCCGGTGGCTTCGGAGTTGAAGTACTGGACGGGTGGTCTTGGAAACTTGACGCCACTTACTCGTTGGGCGAAGGGACATACGGTGGCTCCGAGATCCTTGCATCCAAGTCAGGCGACTGGAACCTGGATGGCGTTGTCGACTACAATGGAGACGGTGTGCCTGATCTGGTTGCCCCTCCGACCATTGACCTCTTCGATCCCGGCTTCCTTTCCGGTGAGCGCACGGACGAGCTGGTTGCTGCTATCGGCGGTTATCAGGAAGGCACTACCGAATACGAGCAAACCACTTTTACGGCTGTTGTCGCAGGTGAGGTATTCGAATTGCCAGCCGGTCCAGTCGGGCTCGGCCTTGGTGCTGAGTACCGAGAGTTTAGCATTGACGACAATCCGGGCGAACTGACCCAATCTGGCGACATTTGGGGTTCTTCAACGGCCGGGCCTACCAAAGGCACCAACAGTGTGACAGAGGTGTTCGCTGAGGTAAATGTGCCGATCTTCAAAGGCCAAATGCTGGCTGAAGATGTTGAGTTTTCTGGCTCTGTTCGTGCGTTCGAGTACGACTTGGGTGGATCCGACTCCATCTACAAGGCGGGCCTGAATTGGCAGGTCAATCCACTTCTCCGCCTGCGTACAAGCTACGGAACGTCCTACCGCGCTCCAGCGTTGTTCGAACTGTTCCTGCAAGACCAAACAGGCTTCTTGGATCAGCTTCAGATCGACCCATGTATCAACTGGGGTGAGGCGACGAATCAAAACATTCGTGCTAACTGCGCAGCCGCCGGTGTTCCGGACGACTATGCTGGTGGTTCTGGATCTGCGATCGTCACGACATCCGGTGGTGGTGAAGATTTGGAAGCTGAATCTGGTAGCACGTTCACAGCCGGTATCGTCTTTACGCCTACTTTCGCCGATTTGAACATTGCAATCGACTACTATGAAGTAGAGATCGAAGATCAGATCACAGGTCTGAGTGGCGCTCAAATCGTGGGTGGCTGTTACGGTACCAACGTGTTCCCGAATGATTTCTGTGATCGTTTGGTACGCAACGGTGCCACAGGTGCTGCTGACGACTACTCAATTGCTTCCGTATCTGCACCTATTCTGAACGTAGATTCTCAGGAGCAGAGCGGACTGGATCTCGAGGTTCGCTACCAAAAGGACTTCAACTTTGGTGAACTGACAGTCGAAAGTAGCGTAAACTGGGCTTTCGAGCGTTATATCAACGTGTTTGGTTCGGACTTCGTTTCTGGTATCTCAGACAACGACTTCAATGGAACGATTGGTTATCCAAGCGTGGTTGGTGACGTGAATCTCCGTCTTGATCGTGGCGACTGGACTTATTCATGGTTCACGACCTTCATTGGTCGTCAGGATGATAACCGGGGCGACTTGGATGTCGACTATAATGATCCGCAGAACTATTTCGGTCTTGAGGGTCAGTACAAAACCTTCACAGAAGCAACGTGGCAGCATGGTGCATCTGTACGTTGGTCCGGCGATACTTGGTCAATCACCGGCGGTGTGCGCAACATCTTCGATGAAGCGCCTCCGCAAGTGTCAGATACCGGCCTAACGCAATTCAGTGCGGGTAACACGCCACTGGGCAGCACAGGATACGACATTCGCGGACGTCGTGCCTTCGTGAGCGTGTCCAAGACCTTCTAAGGTTGGGACCTATTCAAAATGCGAAAGGGCGGACCCTCGGGTCCGCCCTTTTTTGTTTGGAGAAGAGAAAAGTGGTGGTCTTGGGGAGATGTGGTCGCGGGAAGTCCTAGTGTGCCGGCGATGTGGAGTCGGCTCGGTGCGCTTGATGATTTGCAAGGGATCAGTTCACGCGAATGACGACTTTTCCGATCTTGTCGGTGCTGGCCATATAGGCGACGGCTTCGTTGGCCTGGTCGAAGTCGTAGACGCGGTCGATGATCGGTTTGATGTTGTGCTTTGAGACTGCGTTGATCAGATCTTCGTACATTTTCCGGCTACCAACGATCACGCCGCGAATATCGATGTTCTTGATGATGAGCAAAGGAAGGCGCAGGAGCGGGGGCATCGCGCGGGCTTCGCGGTCAGAGGAAACCGGGCTGTGCCCAATAAACATCATCCGGCCGCCGGATGCGCAGGATTCCAGGCACTGATCCATTTCAGATGTGCCGACATTGTTGATGACAGCTTCAGCGCCGCGGCCACCCGTTAATTCCATCACCTGTTTGGACCATTCCGGATGCGTCCGGTAATTGATGACATCGTCCGCGCCCAGCTCTTTCATCGTCGCCAGTTTTTCGTCGCTGGACGAGGTAACGATGACGCGTGCACCCAGCATCTTTGCCCATTGCATGGCGAAAACGGAAACTCCGCCCGTGCCGATCGTGACAACGGTTTCGCCCGCCTTGACCTGGCCGGTGGCAACCACGGCGTTCCATGCCGTCAGTCCTGCGCTGGGCAGGGTGGATGCATCTTCAAAGGAGATATTCTCGGGCAGCTTGACCACAGCCTCGGCCGATACAATGGCCTTCTCCTGCATGAACCCATCAATCGTTTGCCCATGATCAATGTGCCGCATTTCAAAGTCCCACGGGCCATCGATCCATTGATTGTAATGGATCGTCGAGATGCGGTCGCCAGGCTTTACATTGGTGACGCCTTCCCCGACGGCCAGAACTTCGCCGGCATTGTCTGCGCACACAACGCGCTCGCTGGGCGGGGGTCCCATGGCGGTGCCGGTTGTCCAGATCTGAAAGTCACGCGCATTTGGACCGGTTGCACGCACTTTCATGAGGACTTCACCGGGGCCGGGCGTCGGATCGGGACGGTCTACCGGCGCCAGTTGTTTGGTGTTGATGTAGTCTCCAATGACGTACGCCTTCATGTGGGCTGCTTCCTTCCGTGACTGATCGGCAATTGTTTTCACGGGCGTCGCGCGAGGGCAAGGCAAAAGATATACCAAAGTTTGATGGTGAGCCTGAGTGAGCATGATTTCATGCGGCGTGCTCGTCTCTCATGCACGTCCATTTCGCCAAATCGAACTGAGGCTCAGCGTTTCCCGAGAGGGACCACATCCGCGTCAGCGATCTCTTGCGAAATGAGGGGAAATCCTGGTGCCGCGAGGGAGAATTGAACTCCCGGCCTCATCATTACCAATGATGCGCTCTACCACTGAGCTACCGCGGCACATTGCAGGAATGGAAAGCGGGCTTTAGCTTATGCTGGCAGACATGAAAAGACCGTTTTGCCGCGAAAAGCACCTCACATGACAGACAAGCCAAACGAACAGGAAAAAGCCGCACGCCGGGCCGAGGCGTTGAGGGCCAATTTGCGCCGGCGCAAGGCCGCGACTCGCAAGGAGAAGGCGCCCTCGGCGACAAAGCCAGACAGCGGTGAAAAGGGGTGAGCCTTCCGCTCAACTCGCAGGCCTATCTGCGTGCGCCGCAGGATTTCCTCGTGCCTGCGCAAGGCGAAAGCTTGTTCATCACTCAGAAACTGCCCTTTCTGGGCCGCTGCACGCTGGTGCTGGGCCATGCGGAGTGCCAGGAATTCCTGAAGGATTCCGACCGCTTTGCCGTGGACGCGCGCAATGCGGGCGCGGACTCGCCCTTTGGCATGAAATTCCTGCCGAAATCCCTGAAGCGCCTGTCAAACAATCTGCTGTCACTCGACGATCCGGACCATCGACGGCTCCGGCGCTTGGTCGACCAGCCTTTCCGGCGCGTCTCCATTGATGAGCTGAAGCCGCGTATTCGTGAGGCTTGTGACGCGTTGGTGCATGACATGGTCAAATCAGGAGAGCCGGATTTGGTAGAAGGCCTGTGCCGACAGCTGCCCCTGATCGTGATCTATGACCTGCTGGGTTTTTCGGGAGCGCTGCGCGAGCGTCTGGACTCCCTGCTTCAGGGCCTCACAGCGACCGCGAACATCTTCAATGTGCTGCGTGGACTGACCCTGCTCGGCCCGGTCCAGCGTATGCTGGAAGACGAATTCGAGCGCGTGCGCCGGGAGCCGGGGCCTGGACTTGTGACGGAACTGGTCCATGCAGAGGCGGATGGCGAGCGCATGAGCGACGATGAGCTTGTCGCGATGGTGTTCGTCCTCTTCATCGCTGGGCACGAAACGACAAAGCATCTCATCTCGACCGGGCTGTATACGTTGCTCACGACGCCGGGGGCGGCGGACGCTTACCGCGCGATGGACGAGGATGGGCGCGGCATCGCTGTGGACGAACTTGTCCGCTATTGCGCGCCGGTTCAGATGACCAAGCCGCGCTACGCACGGGAAGACACGGAATTTCACGGCCTGCACTTGAAACAGGGGGATCGGCTGGTGGGGGTGCTGGCCGCGGCAAATCTCGATCCCCGCGTCTTTGAAGACCCTGTGTCGCTAGACCTGACGCGCCGCCCGAACCGGCACATGGGATGGGGCGGCGGCCCGCATATCTGTCTCGGCCTGCATCTGGCGCGCGCCGAGGCGCAGGCTGCGTTCGACTGCCTTCTGGACGGATGGCCGGGCCTGACGCTGGGCGTTGATCCAGACAGGTTGAAATGGATCCCGCGATCCGGCCTGCGTGGCCTGAAACAACTGCCGGTAATATTTGGATAAACTCTGTGCAGCAGATGCCACATTCAGGCCCTTCCAAAGCCGCGAAGCGCTGTATAAGGGCAAGTCATGGATAGATTGCACATCAAGGGCGGCGCTCAGCTGAACGGCCGCATTCCGGTTTCCGGCGCGAAGAACTCCGCCCTGAAGCTGATGGTTGCGTGCCTGCTGACGGATCAGCCGATCACGCTCACCAATATGCCAAACCTCGCTGATACACGCTTTCTGGCGCAGCTGCTGGAGACGCTNGGCGTGGAAGTGTACTGGCCGAANGGCGAGTCGACCTGCCATCTGAANGCCGCNGAGCTGAAAAGNACGATCGCGCCTTACGATCAGGTCCGCAAGATGCGGGCGAGCTTCAACGTGCTTGGCCCGCTTATCGCGCGGTCTGGTCACGCCACGGTATCGCTGCCGGGCGGGTGCGCTATCGGCGCGCGACCTGTGGATTTGCACCTTCAAGCGCTGGAAGCCATGGGTGCGGATTTGCGGGTTGAGCAGGGCTATGTGAAGGCGGCGGCCATTCACGGCCTGAAAGGCGCGCATATCAATTTTGCCATGCCAAGCGTTGGCGCGACCGAGCATGCCATGCTGACGGCGACACTGGCGCAGGGCGTGACGGTCCTTGAAAACGCGGCTCGCGAGCCGGAAATCGAAGACCTGGCGAATTGCCTCAATTCGATGGGCGCCAGGATTACGGGGGCGGGCACCTCCAAGATCCGGATCGAAGGCGTCGAGACGCTTGGCGGCACTACCCACGCCGTGATGCCGGACCGGATCGAGGCTGGCACGTTTGCGATGGCAGCCGCGGCTGCCGGCGGGGATGTCACGCTTGAGGGCGCGCCGGTTGCTGCGCTCGGNGCGATGAATGCGAAATTGCGCGAAGCAGGCGTNACNGTNGAGGCGGATGAAGAGGCCGGCACGTTGCGCATCGTACGNAACGGATCGCGTCTGAAATCCGTCAGCGTGTCGACCCAGCCGCACCCCGGTTTCCCGACTGACTTGCAGGCGCAGTTCATGGCGCTGATGAGCCTTGCCGATGGCACGAGCATCATTCGCGAGACGATTTTCGAGAACCGGTTCATGCATGCGCCGGAATTGTCTCGCCTTGGCGCCGACATAACTGTACGCGGGCAGGAAGCTGTCGTGAAAGGGGTGCCGCAATTGACCGCTGCGCCCGTCATGGCAACAGATCTGCGTGCTTCAGTCTCACTCGTGATTGCGGGGCTTGCCGCAGAGGGGGAGACTGTGGTGAACCGTATCTATCATCTGGATCGCGGATTTGAGCGACTGGAAGAGAAACTTAACGCCTGCGGGGCGAGCATTGAACGCCGGTCCGAGGATGAAGACTGAGAACTGATCAAGGGGCGCTGATGGCCGACCAAACTTCACTGAGACTCCTCGCTGAGACAGCGGAGGATTTGGAAGTCATTTCGGCCGCCATTCAGGACAGCGTCGTGAAGGCCGGAAACCTGAAATATGAGTCCCGGCGCAACCGGTTCACATTGGAAATCAACAGGTTCCGCTGGGAAGCTGGCGCGAAACGGGGCGATGGCGAACGCGTGCGTTCCCTGTTGGCGTTCGATGGTGTGATGGGGGTGAAAACCCGCGCCGTGAACAAGGTCGACCCGGAAATGATCCTGTCGCTGCTTCAGGTCAGCTTTACCCCGGCGGATGAACCGCCGGGNGGGAAGGTGACGCTGCTGTTTGCTGGTGATGGGGAAATCGAACTGGACGTCGAAGTTCTGGATGCAACCCTGCTCGACAGTGACTATGTGTGGCCGACGCGCCATCTGCCCAATCATGAGCGGCGCCGGAGATAGACATGGTCCGCAGGTTTTACGCCTCCACTGATGCCTTCAACGGCGAATTTGCCCAATTCCTCGAACAGGAACGCGGCACAGGCGCCGATGTGGCTAAAATCGTGGCGGATATCATTGCGGACGTGCGCAAGCGCGGCGGTGAAGCTGTTGCGGAATACACGGCGAAATTTGATGGCTTGCAGCTGGATCCCTCCACGCTGAAGTCGGACAATGTAGATCTGCACGCGCTGGCGGCTGAATGCCCGCAGGATCTGCGCGACGCGATTGATTTCGCGCATGACCGGATCGCGGCCTATCATTCGGCCCAGCGCCCGAACGACCACAAATTCACCGACGATGCCGGGGTTGAACTCGGCTGGCGCTGGACCGCGCTGGAAAGCGTTGGCGTTTACGTGCCGGGCGGGCGGGCCAGCTATCCGTCATCCGTATTGATGAATGTCGTTCCGGCCAAGATTGCCGGAGTGGATCGCATCGTAATGGTCGCGCCAGCCCCGAAAGGCGAATTGTCGCCCGCTGTCGCCTATGCGGCGCTGAAGGCTGGCGTTGAAGAGTTTTACCCGATGGGCGGAGCACAGGCCGTGGCGGCACTGGCCTATGGCACGTCCAATCTTGCGCCAGTCGACAAGATTGTCGGGCCGGGAAATGCCTTTGTCGCTGAGGCCAAACGCCAGGTCTTTGGGCGAGTGGGTATTGATACGATCGCCGGGCCTTCAGAGATTCTCGTCATCGCAGACCATACGGCAAACCCGGACTGGGTGGCCGCAGACCTGCTCTCGCAGGCAGAGCATGATCCGAGCAGCCAATCCATTCTGATTGTTGTGGATGAGGCTGTGGGAGACTCTGTGGAAAAGGCTGTGGAAAACCAGTTGAATTCCCTCGCCACAGGTGAGCGAGCGCGGGAGAGCTGGACCAATAATGGCGCCATCGTCGTGGCGCCTGATCTGGACGCTGCAGCAAGCATTGCCAACCGTATCGCTGCCGAGCATCTGGAGCTCTGCATCGAGGATCCGGACGCGCTTCTTCCGCTGGTACGTCATGCGGGGGCGGTGTTCCTCGGCCACCACACGCCGGAAGCGCTGGGCGACTATGTCACCGGGTCAAACCACGTGCTGCCGACCAGCCGCGCCGCGCGGTTCTCGTCCGGTCTGGGGCTATATGACTTTTTAAAACGGATGAGCGTACAGCGGGCCGGGCCGCAAGGCTTCGCTGCGATCGCGCCAGCCGCCTTGCGCCTTGCCGAGGCCGAGCGCTTGCCGGCGCATGCGCGATCCATTTCCATCCGAACGAACCGGGACGCCGACGGGTGAGTTCGGACAGGCTCATCGGTGTCGATATCGACGATGAGACCCTGGGCGCTTCCGGCCCGGACGCTGAGCATGAGCGCCGCGTCGCCATTTTTGATCTGCTGGAAGACAATCATTTCAAGGTGATCGACAAGGATGAGGGGCCGTATCAGCTCAACCTCTCCAAGGCCGAACGCCGGCTCGTCTTCGCCATCCGCAACGAAGCGGGCGAAGATGTTCATACATTTATCCTGTCGCTTGGCCCGTTCCGAGGCGTGATCCGCGACTATTTCATGATCTGCGATAGCTACTACGACGCGATCCGGACGCAATCACCTCACCAGATCGAAGCTATCGATATGGCACGGCGCGGCATTCACAATGAGGGGTCTGAACTCCTNGCCGAGCGCCTTGAAGGGAAGATCGACGTCGACTTTTCCACGGCCCGNCGCCTGTTCACGCTGATCTGCGCCCTCCACGCCGGACAAACCCGCGCCGCNGGATAGNGCGCGCTCACAGAAACATTGCAATTGAAATGTTTTTGGCTATCGTCGCGTGAAACGATGATGGGAGGAANATGCANTGCTGAGACCTGCTTTTTGGGCGGGCCTGATNATGGCTTGCGCTCTTTTGGNTGCGTGCGGGTCCGCGGNGACGANAGGCGANACCGCCTCGCTTGANCGCGTACCTCAGGNCTCAACGATCCGGACGATCGCGCANGGTGAGGTGNTTGGCACATNTGG
>NZ_NHCK01000082.1:0-24284 GCF_002172815.1 Hyphomonas sp. TMED31
GCCACCAGACGCGCCCGCACCGCCCCGGCGCTCAGGCCCAGAACCACGCCAAAAGCCAGCCAGAGCACAAGTTGAACCAGAGAGAGCGCCAGCAATCTCCGCCCCACAGCGATCAGGGCGACCGCTAGCAAAGGTGCGAGCAGAATCGCACCCATCCCCGGTTCAAACGGCATCGTGAAATAAGCCGCCGCGCCGGTCGCCATTGCAAAGGCCAGCAGGAGTGGCTGTGCATCCACCCCGGAAATCGCCCAGAAGCGCTGGCCGCTGACTGCACGCCAGAGGCCCTGCCCCTTGCCATCGGCCGGGGAGTTGTGTTTCTGCGGCGCAAGAGCATCACCCACGATCATAAATCGGAGCCTGCCTGTCCCATGAACGTCATTACGCGTTTTGCCCCTTCTCCCACCGGCATGCTGCACATTGGAGGGGCAAGGACGGCACTTTTCAACTACCTCTTCGCGAAACGTCACAACGGGAAGTTTCTTTTGCGGATCGAGGATACCGATCGCGCACGCTCAACGGATGAGGCAACGGCGGCGATTCTGGAGGGCATGGAGTGGCTCGGCCTGACGCCGGACGAAGCGCCGGTGATGCAGTTCAGCCAGGCGGCGCGGCACACTGAAGTCGCCAATGAGATGATTGCGCGAGGTACGGCCTTCCGCTGCTACGCTACGCCGGAAGAACTCCAGGCCCGCCGGGATCTGGGTGAGGAAAAGCGCCAGGCCGCCAAGGCAGAAGGCATTTCGGAAGCGGAGAAGACCGCGCTGCTGGCCGAAGCGAATGAGCTGCTCGCCCCTTACCGGTCTCCTTGGCGCGATGGCGCCCCGGCCCCATCAGCCGATGCGCCTTTCACCGTGCGCCTGCGCGCGCCGGATGGCGGTGACCGCATCCTTGAAGATGGTGTTCAGGGCCGCGTGACCATTCAGGCGAGCGAACTGGACGACATGATCCTGCTGCGCGCCGATGGCACGCCGACTTACATGCTGGCAGTTGTGGTGGACGATCACGATATGGGCGTGACGCACGTGATCCGCGGCGACGATCATTTGCGCAATGCTTTCCGCCAGATCCCGATCTATGAGGCGATGGGCTGGGACGTACCGACCTTTGCCCACGTCTCCCTGATCCACGGACCAGATGGCGCGAAACTGTCCAAGCGCCACGGCGCGCTCTCCACGCTGGCCTATCGGGAAATGGGCTACCTGCCGGAAGCCATGAAGGCCTATCTGCTCCGCCTCGGCTGGAGCCACGGCGATCAGGAAATCTTCACCGAGGCCGAGGCCATTTCCCTCTTCGATGTCGAGGGCATCAACAAGGCCCCTGCACGCCTGGACCTGGAGAAGCTGGGCCAGATCAATTCCCATTTCATGCGCCTTGCCGATGATGATCGCCTGTTCGAATTGCTGAAGCCGCTGCTGGAGGCGGAGGCCCCGCTCAGCGAGGCGGAAGCCGGCCGGGTCCGTACGGCCCTGCCGCACATGAAGGATCGCGGCACCACGCTGCCAGAGCTTGCCGCTGCGTTCGCCTTCCTGCGTGACATTCGCCCGATTGAAATGAACAAGAAGGCGCGCAAGGCATTGTCCGAAGAAGGACTTGACCGGCTGGCGGGTCTGCGCGACGAACTGCAGCAATTGCGCCAATGGACCGCAGAAACTATATCGCTCGTCATAAGCTCGTATTGCGCTGACCGCGACCTTTCGATGGGACAGGTGGGTCAGCCACTCAGAGCTGCGCTCACGGGCGGGTTACCCGCGCCAGACATCGCTCCAGTCCTTGAATGGCTCGGGCAGGATGAGGCGCTGGGAAGAATTGAAGATCAAACGGCGAAAGCCGGGACCTAATCCCGAGCGATGCCGAGTGGAACAATGATTTGGAAGGGCTAGAGTTGATGGAAAACAAGACCAAAGACGCCGGTACGGCGAAGATCGAGATTGACGGAAAGACCTATGACATGCCGGTTCTGTCCGGCACCCACGGTCCAAACGTCGTGGACGTGCGCAAATTCTACGCGCAATCCGGACAGTTCACATTTGACCCGGGCTTCACCTCCACGGCGAGCTGTGAAAGCCAGATCACGTTCATCAACGGGGAAGAAGGCGTCCTGCTGCACCGCGGCTATCCGATTGGCCAGCTGGCTGCGCAAGCAACCTTCCCGGAAGTATGCTACCTGATCCTGAATGGCGAACTGCCATCCAAGTCGGAACTCAGCACGTTCAACGACGAGATCAAGCAGCACACCCTGCTCCACACACAACTGGACCGTTTCTTCGACGGCTTCCGCCGTGACAGCCACCCGATGGCCATGCTGACCGGTACGGTTGGCGCGATGGCGTCCTTCTACCCGGGTGCGATGGATAGCGAAGATCCGGAAGAGCGCCGCCTCGCTTCGATCCGCCTGATTGCCAAGATGCCGACGCTCTGCGCACGCATCCTGAAGTACAATCTCGGCCAGAAATTCGTCGATCCTCGCAACGATCTGTCCTACGCCGAAAACTTCCTGAACATGTGCTTCTCGGTCACCGCCGAGGATTACAAAGTGGATCCAAAAATCGCCAAGGCGATGGACCGCTTCTTCATCCTGCACGCAGACCACGAGCAAAACGCGTCGACCTCGACCGTTCGTCTGGCAGGGTCTTCAGGCGCGCATCCATTCGCCGCTGTTGCGGCTGGCGTGGCCTGTCTCTGGGGCCCAAGCCATGGCGGCGCCAACGAGGCCTGCCTCAACATGCTGCACGAAATCGGCACTGTGGACCGGATCCCGGAATTCATCGAGAAGGCCAAGGACAAGTCTGATCCATTCCGCCTGATGGGCTTCGGTCACCGCGTCTACAAGAACTACGACCCGCGCGCGACCGTGATGCGCGAGTCTGCTCACGAAGTGCTCGACCTGCTTGGCCTGAAGGATCAGCCGATCCTGAAAGTCGCCATGGAACTGGAGCGCATCGCTCTCGAAGACGAATACTTCGCAGAGAAGAAGCTCTACCCGAACGTCGACTTCTACTCCGGCATCATCCTCGATGCGATCGGCTTCCCGAAGCAGATGTTCACCGTGCTGTTCTCGCTGGCCCGTACCGTCGGCTGGATTGCCCAGCTGAACGAGATGCTGGTCGACCCGACCCAACGCATTGGTCGCCCGCGCCAGATCTACACCGGCGCCGCCATGCGCGACTACGTGCCGATGGACCAGCGCTAGGCGCATTTCAGTATCCCGAACAAGAAAGGCCCCGACGTCGCGTCGGGGCCTTTTGCGTTCTGAGGGCTGGAAAGACGAAAGCCGAATCTATTTCGACATCTTCTCCTTCACGTCCCGCGCAGTTTCGGAGACGACTTCGCCACCTGCCTGAACATCGCGGCCAACGCCTTCGACCGTGTTGCACGCCGTCGCCAGCGGCAGCAGAGAGAGCGCAAGCGCTGCAGCCATGAGTTTCTTCATCTGGTCACTCCCATGAATATGAATGGCCAGAACAATGTGCCTGAAGCCCTCATTCGGCAAGGCGGCATGCGCGCCTCTGTGCTTTTTGCCGCTCTTTCACCCTCACCACCGCAAATGCCTGTTCCCTTTTCACCCGACTCCCTGCTAAAGCCCTGCGCATGAAAACCGCTGTGATTGTCTTCCCCGGATCGAATTGTGACCGCGACGCCTATGACGCGCTTGCACAGGTAACCGGCCAGGCCCCGGCCATGGTCTGGCACAAGGACGGAACCATTCCGGACGGCACGGACCTCGTCATGGTCCCCGGTGGCTTCTCCTATGGCGACTATCTGCGCTGCGGCGCGATGGCTGGCAATTCACCGATCATCTCTCAGCTTCACGCGCATGCNGAGCGCGGCGGCTATGTGCTCGGCGTCTGCAATGGCTTCCAAATCCTGTGCGAAACTGGCCTCCTGCCCGGCGCGCTGATGCGCAATGCATCGCTCCACTTCGTTTGCCGTCCGCAGGCGTTAAGCGTGGAGTCAGCGAACACGGCCTATACCAGCGCCTATTCCGGTACGCCGGAAGTCGTCATTCCGGTCGCGCATCATGACGGCAATTATTTCGCCGATGATGCGACGCTGGACACGCTGGAAGGCGAAGGCCGCGTGGCGTTCCGTTATGCCAAGGGCCAGAACCCGAATGGCTCGGCGCGCGACATCGCNGGCATCCTCAGCGAGAATGGCCGCATCCTNGGCATGATGCCCCACCCGGAGCGCGCCATTGGCGGGCATGAAGGCGGCACCGACGGTCTTGGCGTCTTCGAAAGCCTGCTTAGCGCGGCCTAGCCTCTACTACCCAATCGGCTTCGAGATAGCTCTTGACGCTCCGCACACCGGGCATTATCGAATTTCGATAAAGCCGTGCCGGAGGGGAAACGCATGACATATCTCGAGGAAAGTCAGGCTGCTGGCCGCGAAATATTCCCGGACCTCGCCCGCGCATGGGCACTCTTCGGCATAGCGCTGGTCAATGTTGGCGTGCTCGCCTGGCCGATGATGAGCAGCTATCATTATGAGGGTGCTGCCCCGACTTNGCTCGATACAGCCGCCTGGTTTGGCGTGAATGCGCTGTTCCTGATGAAGTCCTACTCACTGTTTTCCTTCATGTTCGGNGTGGGCTTTGCCTATCAGATGCAATCGGCCGCGCGGCGCNGCGTCGCCTTTTCGGGGCGATACTGGCGCCGCATCATCGGCTTGCTCGCCTTTGGCGCGCTGAACATTGCCTGCTTCTTCTTCGGCGATATTCTCGTCGTCTATGCTGTTCTCGGGACGATCCTGTTCCTGTTCCGCAATGCATCCCAGAAAACCCTCATAGTGTGGGGGTGCATCATCTATGGCATCCAGATCCTGGTGATCGGACTGATGGCACTGATGGTCTATCTGGGGGTGACGTTCGCGCCGGAAGAAATGGCGAAGACAGCAGCGGAATTTGCGGTCGAAGATTCAAGAGCCATTGAGGTCTTTGGATCAGGCAGCTTCCTTGATGCGGCAGCGTACCGGACAAGCGAATACGTTTCGGGGTTCCCGTTTATCCTGATGTTCCAGGGCTTTGGCGCATTTGCCTTCTTCCTGTTTGGTCTCGCCGCCGTGCGCAGCGGTGTCATAGCTCGCGCATCCGCCCCAATCTGGAAGCCTGCCCGCCGGTACGCTTTGCCGCTCGGCCTGCTGATCAGCGGCGCCGGAGGTTGGCTCATGCTCGTCGGAACCGGCATGATGGATCCGCTGATGATGCTCGGCATGCTGCTCGTGGCCATAGGCAGCCCATTCTCGACGTTCGGCTATCTCGGGGTGATAGCGAAATGGGCGGAAGTTCAGCCCGGACCGATTACGGTGTTCTTCGCGAGAGGTGGCACGTCATCTCTGACGGCTTACCTGCTTCAGGGTCTGATCTTTTCGCTGCTGTTCAGCGCCTATGGGTTTGGTCTGTTTGCGACCCTCCCGGCGGCGCAGAGCGTCGGCGTCGCCTTCCTTGTTGCTCTGTTCAGCGTGACCTTTGCGAGCCTCTGGCGCCTGCACTTCAAACGCGGACCGATGGAGATGATCCTGCGCAACTGGACCTATCTCGGCGCGCGTTAGGCAGTTGTGACTTGCCCTTGATACCCGCTTCCCGCTCTATGGGCGAAAGACCGGAGGCCCTCACATGTCCGCGCACTCAGACCTGATCCACAAACTCCCCAAGGCCGAACTGCACCTTCACATTGAAGGCAGTTTCGAACCTGAAATGATGATGACGCTGGCCGAACGAAACCGGATCGACATCCCGTTCAAAACGCTGGACGAAGCCAAGGCGGCCTATGACTTCAACAATCTGCAGGAATTCCTCGACCTTTACTATCAGGGCATGAATGTCCTCCGCACGGAGCAGGACTTTCACGAGATGACGTTTGCCTACTTGCAGCGCGCAAAGGCGGACAATGTCGTTCATGTCGAAATGTTCTTCGACCCACAGGCTCATACGGAGCGCGGGGTGGCCTTTGGCGCTGTCACAGAAGGTATTCTGGGTGCGCTGGAGCGGGGTGAGAAAGAACTCGGCATCACGTCCGAACTGATCATGAGCTTCTTGCGGCACCTCAGCGAGGAGGACGGTTTTGTCCTGCTGGATGAGTCGACGCCNTGGCACGAACACTTTGTCGGAGTCGGGCTCGACAGTTCCGAAGTCGGCCACCCGCCCCTGAAATTCCAACGTCTGTTCGAACGGTGCCGCGAACTCGGCTTCAAGCTCTGTCTCCATGCTGGCGAAGAAGGTCCGCCGGAATATGTACGTGAAGCCTTGCTGGACATCGGCGCAGACCGGATCGATCACGGCAATCGGGCGATGGAAGATCCGGCGCTCATTGAAATCTTGCGCGACACGCAGATTCCCCTGACCAACTGCCCGCTCTCCAACCTGTCACTGTGCGTACTGGACGACTTGCGAAAGAGCCCGGTGAAGCGTCAGCTCGAAGAAGGTCTGCTCGTCTGCGTGAACTCTGACGATCCCGCTTATTTCGGCGGCTATATCGGGCAAAACTATGAGGCGATCACCGAAGCGCTCGAACTATCGTCAGATCAGATCGTCCAGCTCGCCAAGAACAGCTTTACAGGGTCCTTCCTGCCGGACGATCAGAAGACAAAGCACGTCGCCGCAATCGATCAGATTGCAGCGACGATGGGAGGCTGATCAGGAGCCGGTTGCCGGATCTTCGGATTCTTCCATTTCCGCGTCCTCAGCATCGCTCGCNTCCTCGGNTTCAAGGCTGGTTTCGATTGGCGGNCGGCAGGATTCGATCAGGGCNTCGACCCGCTCATCTGTCGGGACGACATATTCGCTCTGTGCCACCACCANGCGCAGGTCACCTGCACCATTGGCAAGCGCACGAGCGGCTTGGGACCTNGTGTCGAAGACGCCGGACACTTCCCCCGCATCCTCATCCAGTTGGGCCGGAATGGCAGCGTTCCCAGCGGAGGTCAGCAGGCCAATCTGGTTTGGCGCTTCATCGTCGGAATAGACGCGTCGCATGACGAGCGCATTCGCAGCGCCTTCGCCCGCAAATGCGTCCGGCTTCTGGCACGTCAGCGAAACCAGAACCGTCTCGCCATCTTCCGAAACGAATTCAAGGCGTTCTCCAGACGTTGCATCTGCGTCAGCCCAGCTTCCCGCGGCCTGAGTGANCTGCTTTTCAGGTTGCTTCGTTTCAGGCTTTTCCTTGTCAGATGAGGCTATGGGCGACGGTGCGGGCATCGTGTCTCCACCAGTCTGGCTAACCTCAGAGCCGCACGCCACGAGCGCCAGCGGCGCGGCAAACAAAAGCAAGTGTCTCATGGTCGGGGTCCTTTCCAATCGCTGTCCCGGTTGCCCAATGAAACGCGCATCTGTCCGGCGCGGTTTCCGTTAAATCCTGTCCATCATGGCAAATCGCTCATCTTCGGCGGCTGAACCGCAATAGAGTCTGGCGACTCGGGCCATTTGCGGCTAAAGCGCCGGGCATGACTGACACATCTGCGATCCTCGCCCACCTCACCGCCGAGCAGGACGATACTGCCGGCCTGGAACATGGCATCAAGGCCGATGAATGGGAGCGGCTGGTCTCCCGACTCGGACGCAAGCCGAACCTTGTCGAACTCGGCATCTATTCGGTGATGTGGTCAGAGCATTGCTCCTANAAATCCTCGCGTCGTCACCTGTCCAAATTCCCGACGAAGAATGACCGAGTCATTCAGGGCCCCGGCGAGAATGCGGGTGTGATCGACATTGGCGACGGACAGGCCGCTATCTTCAAGATGGAGAGCCACAACCACCCGTCCTATATCGAGCCCTACCAAGGCGCGGCGACGGGCGTGGGCGGCATTCTGCGAGATGTGTTCACAATGGGCGCGCGGCCAATCGCGCTGGTCAATGCATTGCGCTTTGGCGATCCGAGCCATCCGAAAACGCGCAGCCTGGTGGCCGGCGTCGTCGCCGGTATTGGCGGATACGGCAATTGTGTCGGTGTGCCGACCGTCGCGGGCGAGACCCAGTTCGACGAAGGCTACAATGGCAACATTCTTGTCAATGCGATGGCTGTGGGCCTGGCCGATCAGGACAAGATTTTCTATGCGCGCGGCGCGACGCCCGGCAACCCGATCTTCTATGTCGGCTCCAAAACGGGTCGTGACGGCATCCACGGTGCCACGATGGCGTCTGCCGAGTTCTCCGAAGGCGACGAAGAAAAGCGCCCCACGGTTCAGGTCGGTGACCCATTCACCGAAAAGCTGCTGATCGAAGCCTGTCTAGAGCTGATGGCGACCGATGCCATTCAGGCGATCCAGGACATGGGCGCAGCGGGCCTGACCTCTTCCTCCGTCGAGATGGCCGCAAGCGGCGGCGAGAATGGCGAAGGCATTGGCGTGGTCATGGACCTCGACAAGGTTCCACAGCGCGAAGAAGGCATGACGGCCTACGAGATCATGCTGTCCGAGAGCCAGGAGCGCATGCTCATGGTGCTCTATCCGGACAAGATCGACGTCGCGAAGGCGATCTTCGAGAAATATGATCTCGACGCAGAAGTTATCGGCGAGACGACCGACAATGGCCATCTCGTGTTGAGACAGTTTGGTGAAACGGTTTGCGATATTCCTGTCGCGCCNNTGGCCGACGANGCNCCNAATTATGACCGCCCCTGGACNGAGCCGCCNAAGCGCGCGCCGNTGGANATNNCGAANTATCCCGAGCCGGAANATTATGGCGANGTNCTGCTGAANCTNATGTCGTCNCCCGANATGGCNTCCAAGCGCTGGATNTGGGAACANTANGACCGNCACGTCATGGGCGACACGGTCGACTCCTCACAGAGCCAGGGCGACGCNGCGATTGTGCGTATCCACGGAACGAACAAGGCACTCGCCATCTGTTCCGACTGCAACCCACACTATGTGGCCGCAGACCCCTTTGAGGGCGGCAAGGCAGTCGTAGCAGAAGCCTATCGCAACCTGTCCGCCGTCGGCGCCACGCCGNTCGCGATCACGGACAATTTGAATTTCGGCAACCCGGAAAAGCCNGCCACGATGGGCTATATCGTCAAAGCCATTGAAGGCATGGCCGAGGCCTGCCGCGAGCTCGACTTCCCCGTCGTGTCCGGCAATGTGAGCCTCTACAACGAGACTGACGGCAAGGCGATCCCGCCGACGCCAGTGGTCGGCGGTGTGGGCCTGATCGAGGATGTGTCGAAAATTGCGACGCTGAAAGGTGCGCAGGATGGCGACCTGGCCTTCCTGATCGGTAACGCTGGAAGTGAGTTGGGCGCAAGCCTGTACGCTCGCACAATCCTTTCGCTCAAGGGCGCGGACCTTGGGGCACCGCCTTCCGTCGATCTGGCTACCACAGTTAAAACCGCCGGGACTGTCCGGGATCTCGTCACGTCNGGNATGGTTGCGGCCGTCCANGACGCCAGCGATGGCGGCATGGCCTGCGCGGTGACAGAAATGGCGCTCGCTGCTGGCATGGGTGTGGAAATCTACGCCCCAGCGGAGCGTACGTCCGCATTCCTCTTCGGCGAAAACCATGACCGCTATGTCGTAGCTGTATCAGCCGACCAGGAAGAAGCATTCCGCAAGGCCATCGGCGAGGCCGGACTGTCGCTCACACAAGTGGGTAAGTTTGGCGGTGATGCGATTGGCTTCAAGGTCGTTGGCGCTGCGGAGCAGTCCTTGCCTGTAGCGGCGCTGCGTGAGGCCCATGAAGGCTGGCTGCCGTCCTACATGAACTCCGTCGACTGAACGAGGAACACCCCTCCTGCATTCTGCAGAAGGGGCGCTCGCTCTGGTCATCAAGTGATCGACTAGAATTTGTAGCCGACGCCCAGCATCACACCATTCGTGTCGGTGTCTTCGAACGAATAGTAGGTGTAGTCACCGCGCAGCTGCCAGTTCTCGGTCAGGTCGTAAGTTACACCCGCACCAACGGCTGGGCCTTCCTCGGAATCCTCGACGGTGATAGGCGCACCGCCCGGTGTGGCCAGCGAGGCATCAAGGTCGATGTAGGCATAACCAGCACGAGCGAACAGGTCCATGCGTTCCGTTACCGGAAGGTCCGCACGACCATAGAGACCCACCAGGTAGTTCAGGCCAATATCACCTGAAGCAGCGATCAGGTCGTTGAAATCGCCGTCATTGTTGTCATCGAGATTGAACTCGTCTTCATCGACATTGTAGTCGAACTCGCCATCATCAATACCGGAGGCCAATTCACCTTCAAGGCTGAAGACATTGTTGAATTTGTAGCCGAGACGCGCGGCGATGCCGTTCGTGTCAACACCTTGTTCTGCGCCATCCGGTTCGATTTCGAGATATTGATAACCGCCGTCCAGATAGAAGCCGGTATCGCTGTCATAAGACTGGGCCTGTGCACCCATAGCCAGGCCTGTTGCCGTCGATGCGATCAGAAAATACTTAAACATGTGGTCTCCTTTAAAGACGTGATCAGCTCCCGCCAGAGCGGCGAGACCACAAGGAAACCGTGTCTGAACTGTGTCCGTTCCGATGACAAATCCGCAACCTGCACACGTTGCCGCAAAGCCACACATTCTTAATGCGGATTAATCACTATTACCGTTGTTTTATATAAGTATTTTTCAGGTTTCAGCCGGCTCTGAGACGACCCGAAAAAGCCGTCTGGCAGCGCCTCTGGAACCAAATTCAACCTCCAACGTTTGCGCCCACCTGTTCTTTACAGGATCAATATGAACCCCTGCTATTCTGGCGCGCTGGAGAGTGAGATCCATTCATCCATTCTATCGACCGTCATTGCCAGAGTGTCACCCGCACGCACGAAGAAATCATGCGTGATATTCAGGTAGTCATCAGACGGATCATGATAGCCATCATGATCTTCGACACCGAAATAGAGAAACGGGATACCGACTTCGTGAAAGGCGACATGATCTGACTGGCTCGTCCAGTCATCATATCCAAGATCCGGAGAATCATGGCCGGTCAGCAGCGTGACCGGTGCGTCTGTGGAAAGCGCCTCTATCACTGGCTTAAGTTGCGGATAGGGTGTTGTCCCGGCCACATGAAGTTCTCCCGCTTCGGATCGGCTGACCATGTCAAAGTTGATATTCAGCGCCACGCGTGACAAGTCGATCAAGCCAGATCTCACCATCGCGCGCGCGCCCAACATGCCCTTCTCTTCGGCATCGAGCGCTGCGAACACAATGTCATGGGTCGGAGGATTGCGCCGAAAATAGTCAGCAACACCGATCAACGCCGCAACACCGGAGGCATTGTCGTCCGCACCATTGTAAATTTCGCTCTTCTGAATTCCGAGATGGTCATAATGCGCCGTCACGACCAGCATCGGCCCTTCGCCGGGTGTCTCGCCTGCAATCCAGCCGATCAAATTCGTGCCTTTGTCCGGCGTGCCGTCCTCCGCGTCTGTCTGAATGATTGCGAATTCGTGCGCATACGTCTCGCCGAGCCGGCGCAGGCCAAGAGTCTCGAACCGTTTGAGAATGAACCCTTGAGCAGCCGCATTGCCCGACGTTCCGGTTTCCCGTCCCTCCAGCGCATCAGATGACAAAGTCTCGGTGAAGTTCAGCATTGCCGGGCCATCAATATAGATTGGTCGATACTGGTTCAGCGCTGGCTCAGTCTCCTGATCCTGATTCATGTAGACGAACACAACGCCGATAATGGTCAGCACGAAAAGAACTTCAGCGAGAATGAAGGCGCGCAGCTTGGTCATGGGAAAATCCGGGAATCTAATTGAAACAGCATATTAGGTGCGTAACGCGCTCACCTCAATCGCTTCATCCGGGCGCTTGACGTCGCGGGCATGACACGCCACCTCTGCGGCGCAACTGGAAGGAACAGCCCATGGCCATGTCACGCGAGACCCTGCTCGGTTATCTCACCGATGCGTTTCCTGAAGCGGAAATCACGCTGACTGACTTGGCGGGCGACGACAATCATTGGCAGGCCGAAATCGTGAGTCCCCAGTTTTCCGGCCTGAACCGCGTAAAACAGCACCAGCTTGTCTATGCTGCCCTCAAGGGCACAATGGGCGGCGAACTGCACGCCCTCGCCCTGAAGACCAAGGCGCCAGAATCCTGACACCGGAACATTGACGAAAACGGCAGTTCGATATTGTTTCATCCGAAACCAAGGATGAGGAATTGCCCATGAAACGCCTGAGCCTGACAACCAGCGCCATTGCGCTGAGCTTTGTTGTCGCCGCCTGTACGGTACCGGAGAAGACAGAGGACGCCGCAAACGCGATGCCTGAAACGGTCGCGGAGATTACCGAAGCGCCTGATCATTCGGAAGAAATCGCCGCCGCCTACGCGTTTATGGAACGCGCCGAAGCGGAACTTGCCGCTCAGAGCCATATCGCAGCCCAAGCCTACTGGAACCAGGCCACCAACATTACGCCAGAAACGAACGCCGCCGCGGCGGAAGCTGGTGCCGCCTCTACGAAATTGGCTGTTTCACTAGCCAATGAGTCCAAGCAATTCGATGTCAGCGTCCTGCCAACGGAACTGGCGCGCAAATTCAACATGCTGCGCACTGGCATCACCATCCCCGCCCCATCTACTGCCGGTGCGGCAGAGGAATTGTCCCAGATCACCACACGCCTCGACGCGACCTACAGCACGGGCCGCTACAAGCTGAAAGAGAACACGGACTCGGTCCTGAAATTGCTCGGCGACCTCAGTGAAGCGGAACGTGACGACATCGTCGAAAAAGGTCTGACACTCGATCAGCTGTCCACACTTATCGAGAACAATCGTGATCCTGAAGTGCTGAAGGAAGTCTGGGAAGGTTGGCGCACAATATCGCCGCCCATGNAGGGCGATTATGCGCGCATGGTCGACATCGCCAATGANGGCGCCAACGAATTGGGCTTCGAAAGCCTCGATCAGATGTGGCTGTCTGGCTATGACATGCCACCCGCGGACATGGANGCAGAAGTCGAGCGACTTTGGAGCCAGGTNGAGCCACTGTACGAAGAGCTGCACTGCTANACGCGCGCGAAACTGAACGATGAATATGGCGATGACGTNCAGCCACGNACCGGCCCGATCCGCGCTGACCTGCTCGGCAATATGTGGGCCCAGCAATGGTCGTCCATCTATGACATCGTGGAACCGGAAAATACGGGCGAAATCCCCTACGACCTGACCAAACGGCTGAACGAGCGGGGCTATGATGCCATCAAGATGGTCGAGACCGGTGAAGCCTTCTTCACCTCGCTCGGACTGGACCCGCTGCCGGAAACGTTCTGGGAACGCTCCATGATTGTTCGCCCGGAAGGCAAAGAGGTCGTTTGCCACGCCTCCGCCTGGAACCTCGATGACGAGGAAGACGTGCGCATCAAAATGTGCACAGAGGTGAATTCGGAGGACTTCTACACGGTGCACCATGAGCTGGGGCACAATTTCTATCAGCGCGCCTACAAGCATCAGGACTATCTCTACAAGACCGGCGCGCATGACGGCTTCCACGAGGCCATTGGCGATTTCGTCGCCCTGTCGATCACGCCGGAATATCTGGAACAGATCGGCCTGATCTCGGAAGACGAAAAACCGGGCGCGGACGCCGACACGGCCCTGCTGATGCAGACCGCGCTCGACAAGATCGCGTTCCTGCCCTTCGCCATCACAGTCGATGGCTGGCGCTGGGGTGTGCTGTCGGGTGAGACAGCGCCAGATGCCTACAACACGGCCTGGTGGGATCTGCGCCTGAAGAATCAGGGACTTGTGCCGCCTGCCCCGCGCCCGGCCGACGCGTTCGATCCCGGCGCGAAATACCACATTCCGGGGAATACGCCTTATTTGCGCTACTTCCTGAGCTTCGTGATGCAGTTCCAGTTCCACAAGGCGGCTTGCGACCAGGCTGGCTGGGAAGGACCGCTGCACCGCTGCTCGATCTATGACAACAAGGAAGTCGGCGAACGCTTCAATGCCATGATGGAAGCGGGTGCGTCGCAGCCTTGGCCGGACACGCTGGAAGAGTTCACCGGAACGCGTGAAATGGATGGCAGCGCCATTATCGAGTATTTCGATCCCCTGATGCTGTATCTGAAGGACGAAAACGCCACGGAAAGCTGTGGNTGGTAACTCATTCATGTGCTCGGCAGCGTCAGAGCTTGACGCTGCCGGGTATCCACCTCACATGCTGTGGCAACAGCGGAGATACCAGTATGACCGACCAAGCCACGCTCGACGCCATCGACAAGGCCGTCAAATCCAACGACGTTGTGCTTTTCATGAAAGGCACACCGACCTTCCCGCAATGCGGGTTCTCCTCGGTCGTCGTTCAAGTGCTGGATTATCTTGGCGTTGAATATGTTTCGACGAACGTTCTGGAAGATCAGGCTGTGCGCGAAGGCATCAAGGCCTATTCCGACTGGCCAACCATCCCGCAGCTCTATGTAAAGGGCGAATTTGTCGGTGGTTGTGACATCGTGAAAGAGATGTTCGAGAGCGGCGAACTGCGCGACTTCATGAAAGACAATGGCATCGCGCTGGAAGAGGCCTGATCTCAGACCGAGAAGAGATGCGCGAGGCCAGCATGCTGTATCAGTGTGTCGCCATGCACGAAAGCTGGCGCCGCAAAGAATAAAGCACTGAATGCCAGACCGCTAAGATAGCTTTTGCGGCGGCGAAACGGCATCGGGTAACAAGCCTNNGCAGCCAGCCGCCATTTCTTGAGTGTATACGCCACGAGAACCAGCCCCAGCAGAGCTGCGCACCACGCGGCAATGGTCAGAAACGGATCGGACATATCAGCCTCTTGCTACAACTTCGTGTAGCATAGCCCTTTATCCTTTACAGAACGCAAAGCGTGTTCCTGCAAATTGCCCGTTTG
This sequence comes from Hyphomonas sp. TMED31, assembly GCF_002172815.1. Classification (NCBI taxonomy): domain Bacteria; kingdom Pseudomonadati; phylum Pseudomonadota; class Alphaproteobacteria; order Hyphomonadales; family Hyphomonadaceae; genus Hyphomonas; species Hyphomonas sp. TMED31. Next base: position 14,797 of record NZ_NHCK01000082.1, read on the forward strand.
GGAAAATGCGACGGAAGGCATACAGCAACTGCCAATCGCGCAATCGCCAGAAACATTCCCTTCTAGGCACGCAGGCTTGTTTCCTGTAGCTGAGCGCGCATGACCACAGCATCCCTCGCTCCAGCTCCCATTCGCCCCGCCAAGGCACCGAAAGTCGGCATCGTGTCGCTCGGTTGCCCAAAGGCNCTGGTNGATTCCGAACGCATCGTGACCCGCCTGCGCGCGGAAGGGTACCAGATCGCACCTGACTATGAGGGCGCTGACCTCGTGCTCGTGAACACGTGCGGGTTCCTCGACTCCGCTCGCGACGAAAGCCTGGGCGCAATTGGCGAGGCGATTGAATCAAACGGCAAAGTGATCGTCACAGGTTGCCTTGGCGCTGAGCCGGACGTNATCGAAAAGGCTCATCCAAAGGTTCTGGCGATCACTGGTCCGCAGCAATATGAGGCCGTGATGGACGCCGTCCACACGCACCTCACACCGCCGCACAATCCTCACATGGACCTTGTGCCCGAAAGCGGCCTGCGCCTGACACCCCGCCACTATGCGTATCTCAAGATTTCTGAAGGCTGCAACAATCGGTGCAGCTTCTGTATCATCCCGAAACTGCGCGGTGACCTGGTTTCCCGCCCGATCCATCATGTGCTGACCGAGGGCGAACAGCTTGTACGCGCGGGCGTGAAGGAGTTGCTGGTGATCAGCCAGGATACGTCTGCCTATGGCCTTGATGTGCGGTACAAGCCGGAGGTCTGGCGCGGCACCGAATACCAGACCCGCTTCCTGGATCTCGCCAAAGGGCTTGGCAGCCTCGGCGTGTGGACGCGCATGCATTACGTGTACCCCTACCCTCATGTGGACAATGTCATTCCCCTGATGGCCGAGGGTTTGATCACGCCCTATCTGGACATCCCTTTTCAACATGCGTCTGCGAACGTGCTGAAGGCNATGAAACGCCCGGCCAAGCAGGACAAGGTGCTTGAGCGNATCCTGCAATGGCGCCGCGATGTACCGGATCTTGCCATCCGCTCAACCTTCATCGTCGGCTTCCCCGGTGAGACCGAAGANGACTTCGANATCCTGCTGGACTTCATCCGTGAGGCAAAGATCGACCGTGCAGGGTGCTTCAAGTATGAAAACGTCGCCCATGCAGACAGTCGCAGCTTGCCGGACCATATCCCGGAAGAAGTGAAAGAAGAGCGCTGGCACCGTTTCATGGAAGTGCAGGCCAAAGTGTCAGCTGACCGCGCGGCCGCGCAGATCGGCACNGTGCANGACGTCATCATCGACGGCCCATCCGACACGCCGGGAGAAATGATCGGACGNACAAAGGCAGATGCCCCCGAAGTCGATGCGGTCGTCTATCTTGACGATGCCAGCCATCTGAAGCCGGGCGATATCGTTTCAGCCTCCATCGAAGATGCAGACGAATACGACCTCTACGGACGTCCGGCCTGAGCTCGCATCCGCGCGCCAGCCTCAACCGCTTCAGCGCGTCGCGCATCCATCAGCCCTTTCATGCGTGCATGGTAGACTTCCAGAATGTCGGGCTCGGCGAGTTCAGGTCGCCCTCCCGCAAAGGGCGGTGATGGCGCGTATTCATAGCCGAGCGTCAAAGCCTTGGCATAGGCTTCGCCCGCAATCTCTGCAACCATGGTAAAGGCGAAATCAATCCCTGCCGTTACACCGCCGCCGGTGATGATGTTCCCGTCACGAACAACTCTCGAATCGTCGATCACGGCTCCAAACTCTGCGAGGAGATCTCGCCATGCCCAATGGCAGGCCGCCCTCTTACCCTGCAAGAGGCCGGCCGCGCCCAGGATCAAGGAGCCGGTGCACACTGACGTGATGTAAGTGGCCTGCAGCCCCAGTCGGCGGACCTGCTTAATGAAGGCGTCGTCCAGCGTCCACTGCGTTGCAGTCACCCCGCCCGGAACACACAGCAAGTCGCAGCGATCGATGGTCGAAAGCGCCTGCGTCCTGCCAATCACAAGATTGCCTTCGGCAACCACANCCCCCCCGTCTCGGCTTGCGACCAGCGTTTCAGACTTCGGCAGGCGGCACAGCACTTGGTGCGGTCCAGTGAAGTCCAGATGGGTCATGTCATCATAGATCGCGAAGACTGTTCGGAATGGCGGGGACATGGCGTGCTCCTTGTTTGCCTTCGCAGTTTCGCGTAAGACGCANTTGGCAGAAAGGACATTATTCCAGTGATTCATGCCAAGCCAATTTCCCGAAAGATCGGACTGCTCGTCTTTGACGATTTCCAGCTTCTGGATATGGCAGGCCCAACGAGCGTCTTTGAAATGCCGATACGGGGCATGGATCCAGCGCCTTACGAGTTCACGCTCTACTCCCAGCACGGAGGGAGCGTCCGCGCATCTTGCGGCGTGCGGGTTCACACAGAGCCCCTCGCGGAGCGTATGGCTCTGGACACGCTGATCATCTCCGGCGGCGAAGGTACGCGCACCGCCATGCATGACGGCGGATTGCTGACAGCAATCCGCAGCCTCTCAAAGCGCACACGCCGCACAACGTCCGTCTGCTCAGGCGCATTCCTTCTGGCGGCCGCAGGCTTGCTGGATGGCCGGAAAGCGACGACCCATTGGCGTCGATGCCCGGACCTGACACGCCGCTTCCCGAATGTTCAGGTGCAAGCCGATCGCATCTATGTACGAGACGACAAATTCTGGACGTCGGCCGGCATTTCAGCAGGCATTGATCTCGCACTGGCTCTCGTTGAGGACGATTTGGGAGAAGAGGTCGCCCGAAAAGCAGCCCGCGAACTCGTTATTCACCAAAGACGGCATGGCGGTCAGTCACAATTCTCGGTGATGCAGGAGGTGAAGCTCGCATCTGGCAAGTTCGACTCACTCATTTCCTGGATCAAAACGAATCTGGACAGCGAGCTCACCGTCGACATCCTGGCAGAAAAGTCCCGCATGAGTCCCAGAAATTTCGCGCGCGTTTTCAAAACCGAGACCGGCACAACACCGGCGCGCCTGATCGAAAAGCTACGCCTCGAAGCTGCGCGCGATCTTGTCGAAGGCTCTACCACCTCTTTGCAACAGATTGCTCAGGCGACGGGATTCCGAGAGGCTGATCGCATGCGCCTGTCATTCCTGCGNGCCTATGGACAGCCCCCTATGGTGCTGCGCCGCCAAAGAGAGACCTGACCGGGGCAGATGCTCAGCCCCGCTGAATTTATCGAAAAACAACGATTGACATATCGTATTTCGATAACTCATAGTGTCTTCAACGCAAATGGAGACTTTCATGCAACGCGCACTCATTTCGCTTTCCGCTCTCGCTATCGCTGCCCTTCCCGCGCTCGCTGACACAAAGGATTATGCTGTCGGCGACTTCACAAAGCTCGACGTCAGCGAAGCCATTCTGGTCATTTATGACAATNGCCCGTCCAGTTCCGTAACGGTCGAACAGTCAAACGGTGACTTCTCTGACATCAATATTGAGACAGACGGCGACACATTGTTGATCGATCGCATCAGCGTAGGCAGTGGCTGGCGCTCGAACATCTCCACGGACTTCAGGAATGGTGAACTTCGCGCCAAGGTGAATGGCAAGAAAGTGCCGTCCTACACAGTGCGCATCAGTTCGCCTGCAATATCTGGAATTGACGTATCTCGTTCCGCCCGTACTACGGCCAACTCCATCAACGCTGACGCCCTCGATCTCAAGGCTTCCTCAAGCGCGGATCTCATCATCTCCGGGCGCGCCAATTCAGTCCGCATTGATGCCTCATCATCCTCCGATATCGAGGCTGAGNGTCTCGTTGCAAATCGCCTTTCAATTGACGCCTCCTCAAGCGCCGACGTTGAAGCTCGCGCCGAAACGGATCAGCAGATCCGCATCGCCGCCTCGTCCAGCGCGGATGTAGAACTGAACCTGTCAGGCGGGGCTGACATCGAACTCGAAGCCTCGTCGAGCGCAGATCTGGAACTCGACGGCACGTGCGACCACATCGTCATCACAGCCTCCTCCTCGGCGGACGTAGAAGGGCGCGAGCTCATCTGTGCCTCCGCGAAGGTAAAGGCCTCCAGCAGTGCAGACGTGAACCTCTCAGTCACCGACACTGTGGAAGCGTCTGCTTCCAGTGGCGGAGACATAAATATCTTTGGAAACCCTGCCCAGCGTGACGTGCGCGAATCCAGTGGCGGTGACGTTTCTTTCAGATAAAAATACTCAGCCCAGGAGGCCCTTCCCATGAAAAAGCTTGCCCTCATCACATCCGGACTGGCGGCGCTGGCCGTATCAGCAACCATGCTGCACGCTGCCGCCGATGCCCCCAAGGTTTACAAACTATCCGGCTTTGACGAACTGGATATATCCGCAGGNGTTGACGTCAAATTCGTCCGGGCACCGGAATATTCCGTGACTGCAGACTTCACACGTGGAGGCCCGGAAGACGTGAAAGTCCGTCTTGATGGTGACCGGCTCTATCTTTCACGCAAGTCGACAAGCGGTTGGGGCGACAAGGTGCGCGTGAAATTCACTGTCACCGCTCCGAACCTCGAAGAGATTGAGGCAAGCTCCGGATCGTCCCTGCTTGTTGAAGGGCTGGAAGAAGGCAGTGTGCAACTGGATGTCTCCAGCGGCGCAGCAGTATCAGTGTACGGCACATGCTCCAGCTTGAAGGTGAAAGCCAATTCCGGCGGCAGCGCCAACGCCAAGGGACTGGAATGCGGCTCTGTCTCCGCAAAAGCCAGCAGTGGTGGATCAGTCAAGGCATTTGCCAGTAACGCCGCGACGAGCAAGACGTCGAGCGGTGGCAGCGTCGCCATTTATGGCAACCCCACATCTCGCACAGCCAACAAATCCATCAGCGGTGGCTCAACGTCATTCCACGGCGGCTAACTCAATCAGTGCACTGAGGGGGAATCACCCCCCTCTTGCCGCATGTCAACCGATATCAAAATCAGCCGGATTGTAGCCGGGGTTTGGCCATTCCAGGCTCAGGTCTTCCAACGCGCCCCGCACCAACCGCGCAATCATCGCGTTCCGGCGTGTGCGGCTATCGGCCGGCACCACGTACCAGGGCGCATGTTCCGTGGAACAGCGCTCAACCGCTGTCTCATACGCCGCCATGAATTTCGCCCAGTCCTTGCGATCTTCNAGNTCTCCCGGATTGAATTTCCATAGCTTGTGCGGCTCCACCAGTCGCTCAGCCAGGCGTTCGCCTTGTTCTTCATAGCCGACGTTCAGCATGCATTTGACGATCACCACCCCATTTTCGGTCAGGTGCTTTTCGAATGCATTGATCTGATCNTAACGGCGCTCGACGTCTTCCGCGCTNGCAAAATTGCGAACTTTGACGACCANNACATCTTCATAATGCGAACGATCNAAGATGCCGATNTTTCCNTTCTTCGGNACCGCATTGTGGACGCGCCACAAATAATCCCGCGCAAGTTCGTTCTTGCTGGGCGCTTTGAACGCCTTCACTTCCATGCCCAGAGGCGTGGTGTCTGCGAACACGCTGCGGATGGTTCCCGATTTGCCAGCCGTATCCATTCCCTGCAGCACCACGAGCACCGACTGCTTCTTGTGTGCATAGAGCATGTCTTTCAGTTCGTTGATGACCGCGGCGTCCTTCTTGAGACTCGTCTTCGCATCTTCCTTGTCATCGAACAGGATTGGGTCGCGGGTCGGTCTGGCAGCCAGTGAAAAGGACTCGCCCGGCTTCGCGATCAGATGCTGACGGACATCATCGATATCGGGAATGTTCATGAATTTTGGTTCTCCAATGAAAAAGGCCGCACCAGTCTGGCGCGGCCTTTTGAATTCTTCAAGGAATTCAGCCCTCTTACGAGGAGTAGAATTCGACGACCTGAGCAGGTTCCATCTGCACCGGGTATGGCACATCAGACAGTTCAGGCACGCGAACGAAGGTTGCCGTCATCGCTTTCGGGTCAACGTCAACATACTCGGGAATGTCGCGTTCGGCACTGCCGAGAGCTTCCAGAACCAGAGCCATGTTGCGGGACTTCTCGCGGATCTGAACCACATCGCCTGGCTTCAGGCGCGCAGAACCGATGTTGCAACGACGACCATTGACCAGAACGTGGCCGTGATTGACGAACTGACGCGCTGCGAAGATCGTCGGCACGAATTTCGCGCGGTAAACGATGGCATCGAGGCGAGATTCCAGAAGACCGATCAGGTTTTCGGACGTGTTGCCTTTCAGGCGGTTGGCTTCTTCGTAAATGCGAAGGAACTGCTTTTCCGTGATGTCGCCGTAGTAGCCTTTCAGCTTCTGCTTGGCCATCAGCTGCAGACCAAAGTCAGACGTCTTGCTGCGACGGTTCTGACCGTGCTGACCTGGCTTGTAGTTGCGCTTGTTGACGGGGGACTTCGGACGGCCCCAGATGTTTTCACCGACGCGACGGTCGATCTTGTACTTCGCGCTATGGCGACGTGACATGGTAGTACCTCATTGTCGACGCAGGCCGGTGGGCGACGCTCATTCGCACCCACGATTTCAACGGCGGCTCTGCACCATCCCGTTATCAGGCGGCGGGTAAACCCGAAAACCACTGGCAGGTCAAGCCACACCGCTGCTACACATTCCGCAAAAAGCGGGAGGAAAACATGGCTCAAATTGAAGGCAAGGTCGCCATAATCACTGGCGCGGCAAGTGGGATCGGCAGAGCGTGCGCAATTGTGCTCGCTCGGGAGGGCGCGTGCGTCGTCGCTACGGATGTGGACAGCAAGGGCCTGCGTGACACGGAAAAGCTGGTTTCCGACGCTGGTGGCAAGATTGTTACGCTCACTCAGGATGTGACAGACGAGGCTGTCTGGGAGGAAGTATTCACCGAGGCCACAGAGACGTTCGGAACGCCCTCGGTGCTCGTCAACAATGCCGGCATTGCAATCGCAGGCGGCATCACTGATTTCACGCTAGACGACTGGCGGCGACAAATGGCGGTGAATGTCGACAGTGTGTTTCTCGGCACGCGCGCCGCCATGAACGCTATGAGCAGTGGCGGCTCCATCATCAACATCTCGTCGGTCGCCGGCTTGCGCGGTGCGGCTGGGGCCAGCGCCTATTGCACGTCAAAAGGGGCTGTTCGCTTGTTTACAAAAGCCGCCGCTGTTGAATGCGCTCAGATGGGCACAGGGATTCGCGTGAATTCGGTGCACCCCGGCATCATCGATACACCCATCTGGCAGAAATCGATCACGCGGATGACTGAAGTCATGGATGAAGAGCGCATATCCGCCCTTACCGCGCATTCCGGGGCAAACCAGATGGACGTCGAAGCAATCGCCTCGCAGTCGAGCCCAATGGGGCGCGCAGGCCGTCCGGAGGAGGTTGCCGAACTCGTCCTGTTCCTGGCGTCAGACGCATCGAGCTATATCAGCGGCCAGGAACATGTTGTCGATGGCGCCATGACGGCCCGCTGAGCTGTTGGAATATACATCCAACTTCTACAGCACGGTCCCTACCCGTCTCGCCAAACCTGGTCTAATGACTTCGCAGGGTTGGATTAATTCATCTGAGCGCAGATGCGGAGCCGACGCACCAACCTGGCGGCTGCGCATCTGAGTGGGACTCGCTCTGGTACTTTGGACAGACCAATGAGATAGGGTCTGCAACAGAACAGAATACCACTGGCTTGCGAACCAGTGCGTGGGAGACGAGCAACAGGCGCATGTCAGCAGTTGATCAAACTGAAGAGAACCCGTCCGCCAAGACCGGTACATATCTCGTCACCGGTGCCGCCGGGTTTATCGGGTTCCATGCGACTTGCCGCCTTCTGGAACAGGGCATTGAAGTCGTCGGCCTGGACAATCTGAACGATTACTATGACCCGGCCCTGAAACAGGCACGGCTCGACGAGATTGCGCGCGTATCCAGCCGCACCGGGACACGGTTTGACTTTGTGAAAGCCGATCTCGCAGACAAGTCCGCCGTCGATGCCTGTTTCAACTCGCACCATTTCAGCCGCGTCATCCATCTGGCCGCGCAAGCTGGCGTGAGGCACTCGATCGAGGCGCCTGATGAGTACGTCTCATCTAACCTCGTCGGATTTGCCAACATTCTCGAAGCATGCCGGAATGCGAAGACACCGCATCTGGTGTATGCGTCAACGTCTAGCGTCTATGGCGCGAATGACGACACGCCCTACTCAGAACACAGGGGCGCGGATCATCCACTCCAGCTGTATGCCGCCACCAAACGAGCCAATGAACTGATGGCGCATGCCTACAGCCATCTCTATAATATACCGACGACAGCGCTGCGCTTCTTTACGGTGTATGGCCCCTGGGGCCGCCCGGACATGGCGCTCTTCCTCTTCACAGAAAAGATCCTGAAAGGCGAGCCGATCCCTATCTACAATGAGGGGCAGCTGGAGCGCGACTTCACTTATGTCGACGATATCGTCGAAGGCGTCCTGCGTGTAGCGGCTGATGTGGCAAAGCCAAATCCCGAATGGGATGCGAGATCTCCAGACCCAGCGACATCAAGCGCACCGTTCCGAATACTCAATATCGGAAACAACGAACCGGTACCATTGCTGGACTTCATCGACGCCCTGGAAGACGTACTCGGCAAGAAAGCGATACGTGACCTTTTACCCATGCAGCCGGGAGATGTGAAACGCACCCATGCCGACGTGTCGCTGCTGAAGTCCGCAGTGAACTACAACCCGACCACATCAGTGCGCGAAGGTGTTGGGCGTTTTGTTGACTGGTACCGTGCTTTCTACGGAGTGCCAGGCAATACGAACGACGTCTAATCAGGCTTCACAGTGGTGCGATACTCACGGCTGGCATAGATCAGCGAATTGCCCGTGTCTCCCAACACCGTATCGATCACTTCGCCAATGCAGACATGGTGCGTCCCGACCTGATTATGGGAAACCAGTTTGCATTCAAAGGCGACCAGAGAACCGGCAATAACCGGCTGGCCGAACTTGCCGGATTGCCATTGGGTGCAATCAAACTTGTCCGCAAATGTGTCCCGCTGCATGCCCGCAAATACGTCTGCGACAAGAGATTGATCGTCCTTCAGCACATTGACGCAGAACGTGCCATTGCCCAGCAGGACCGGCGTCAAGGATGACGACTCATTGATGCAGACCAGAAGTGTGGGGTTCGGCGTATCGGCACTCACTGACGACATTGCAGTTGCCGTGGTACCTGCCCGACCAGCTTTGCCATCTGTCGTGATGACATTCACCGTTGCCGCAACGAGGCTCATCCCTTCCAGAAAGCGCTGACGAAGAGAGGCGGCAACTGGGTCTGTATGGCTCGGTTCACTCATAGTCGCTGCTTTCATCCTTACCGGTCTCACCTTGATGCCTCATCTGTTGATATAGAGGTAAGGTGTACACATCACGCGGCAATGGTCTTGTCTCTGCGCGCACGGTTACGGTCAAGCCAGCAACGCTGGGGAACCGCAAGAGCGGTGATATTCAATAGTATCGAAAATTGGAGCGGGCGATGAGATTCGAACTCACGACCCC
>NZ_NHCK01000083.1:0-13738 GCF_002172815.1 Hyphomonas sp. TMED31
AAACAGGATAGCCTGAAGACATCATTCTGGGCGTCCAACACCGAGCGTGGGCACGATTTCTATGGAGGCCGCTGGGCAGCCGAGAACATCAAGGCGACCGATGACGGATTAGAGCTTCAGGTTCAGCATGAACCAACGCCCGAATCTCCCTTCTCGATGGCCGAGTTCCGATCACGAAAAGAGTATGGATACGGTCGATACGAAGCCGTAATGCAAATTGGCAAAGGATCCGGGCTGGTCTCAGCCTTCTTCATGTATACGGGCCCCTACGCCAACACGCCGCATGACGAAATCGATATCGAATTCCTTGGAAAGGACACCACCAAGATCGAATTCAATTACTGGCGCAGCGGCCAGAAGGGTGCACATGCCGTTTTCGATCTTCCATTTGATGCATCAGAAGCGCCGCATCTGTACGCGTTCGAGTGGACACCTGATCAGATCACCTGGTTTGTTGATGGTGAACCATTTTACTCGACCAAACCCGGCGATACAAAAATACCGACGCACGCTGGCCGCATGTATTTCAGCCACTGGACCGGTGTGCCCGCGATGGCGCAATGGCACGGGAAGCCCAAATTTGCGTCAGGCGAGGCAACGAAAGTGAGTTGCGCATCTTTCACGCCGCTTGGCGAAGATGCGCCCTCCTGTGCTGACACGTTCGATCCGAATCAGATTGGCGAACGGCTAACCTATGCCGGGCTTATTGCGCATCCTTGAGGATCTGTTCGCGCGCAACCGGCAGCAATTCTGCCATTTGCTCCCGAATACGGGCGTCGGTGCGGTCGATACCGGCCGCGTCGAAGTCGGCCCGTACCTTGCGGAACACATCATCATCGCCCGGCTCTTCCAAGTCGGACAACACAACAGTTTTCGCATACGCTTCAGCGTCTGATCCCGTAAGACCCATGAGGTCTGCCGCCCAGAAGCCAAGAAGCTTGTTTCGGCGGGCCATGACCTTGAACTGGGTTTCCTGATCCAAAGCGTAACGGGCTTCCTCTGCGCGCTCGCGATCGTCAAATGTGCTCATCTGAAATGGCCTTTCTGAACGGTGGTCTGTGAGTCGTGCATATAGGCGCTCAGATGAGGTGTGCGCAATAATTGTTTCTTTGAGCAGATTGGCGTAACAGGTTCGCTTTCCGGGGGCGGCTGAAAACGATTCCAGTTACAGCTACCCGGCATTCAGCAGGAGGCCCGGCCGCATGAGCAAGAAGCGCATAATCTATGAGGGCAAGGCAAAGATCCTCTATGAGGGTCCAGAGCCAGGCACGCTCATCCAGTATTTCAAGGATGATGCGACGGCCTTCAACGCCCAGAAGCGTGCGGTTCTGGACGGCAAGGGCGTTCTGAACAATCGCATCAGCGAGTTCATGATGACCCGCCTTTCCGCGGTCGGTATTCCGACGCACTTCATCCGCCGACTCAATATGCGCGAGCAATTGGTGAAGAAAGTGGACATCATCCCGCTGGAAGTCGTCGTGCGGAATGTCGCCGCTGGTACGTTGTCCAAGCGTCTCGGCATCGAAGAAGGCCAGGTCCTGCCCCGTCCAATGGTTGAGTTCTACCTCAAGGACGATGCACTCGGCGATCCGCTTGTCACTGAAGAACACATCGCCGCATTTGGTTGGGCGACGGCACAGGAATATGAAGATCTCATTTCGCTCTCGCTGCGCGTGAATGACTTCATGTCCGGCCTGTTCGCGGCGGTAGGCATTCGTCTTGTCGATTTCAAACTGGAATTCGGCCGCTACTATGAGGGCGACAACGAAATTCCACGCATTCTGCTCGCCGATGAAATCAGCCCCGACAGCTGTCGGCTTTGGGACTTCGAAACCGGCGACAAGTTGGACAAGGACCGGTTCCGCCGCGACCTTGGCGGTGTCACGGAGGCATATGCGGAAGTCGCCAGACGTCTCGGCATTCTGAAAGAGTCAGGCGAAACGGACAATGTCGTCAGCTTTAATGGCGGCAAATAGCAATCTGCTGGTTTACACGGCCATATAGGAATTTCGGTTTATGCCATCGTCTGCTCAAACCAAGTCAACAGCTTCGGCTACTCGTAACTCGAAGCTTGTGCCTGTGATCTCTACCGCAATCGTCCTTATCGCTCTCGCTACAGCGGTAAGCTTGTTCCAATAGGCACTAAATCGGGGTAAGTGGGCTCGACTCGGACTTCCTCAGGAGACCTTCGCATGAAAGCCATCGTTCACGTCGCACTGAAGAATGGTGTTCTGGACCCGCAAGGCAAGGCTGTCGCGGATACACTTGCGCGCATGGGTTACAAGGAAGTCGAAGCTGCACGGATAGGCAAAGTCATTGAACTGGACCTGGAAGACGGCCTGTCATCTGATGCTGCAGAAGCGCGGGTGAAAGAAATGTGCGAAAAGCTCCTCGCAAACACGGTAATTGAGAGCTACCGCGTCGAATTCGCCTAGCCAATCCAGCCCCCACCACATTGATATCACTGCGATAACATCCTTTCGACCACTGCAGAATAGCGATGTGAGCAAGTATTCACTTGCATTGCATGCTGCGCGATACTAAATTGCCCTTCACAAATATGGAGGGCCAGATGGCGAAAGCGTCAAGCACCGAGCAAGCGAAAACCAAGCCACGCGCACGCAATGCCCGGCCAAAGATCGAACGCGCCGCGCTCAAGCTGTTCATCCATGAAGGCATCGACGCCGCCACCACGCGTGAAATCGCAGAAAAGGCCGGAGTGTCGGAGGGCGCGCTTTATCGGCACTACAAAGGCAAGGACGAGCTCGCGCTCTCCCTATTTATGGAGACACATAACCGCCTTGGCGCGATGATGGCAGAGGCGCTGACTGGCGACGGGTCGCTCGAAGAAAAGGTACATGCGGCGGTAAAGGCGTACTGCGAACTTGCCGATGAAGACTTCCTGCTCTTCTCGTTTCACCTCGTGTCACTCAACCGCTTCCTGCCCTACGACAAACGCCGCGANGACGACCCGGTGTCGATCACCGAAAAGATCATCGCCGGTCTGATGAGCGAAGGGCATATCCCAAAAGGCGATCCCGCCCTCAAAGCTGCGATGGCACTCGGCGTCGTCATGCAATCTGGTCAGAACAAGATTTACAATCGCCTTCCAGGCCCATTCTCACAACATGCCGACGCCATNTCCCGCGCGGTCATGTGCGTGCTGAAATCGTAGGCTATTNTCAAGANGGAGTGGGACACATGCGCGGCATTGTTTTTACGCTCGTCTATTATCTGCTGTCCGTTTTTTACGTGTTGGCATCGCTACCGTTTCTGATTCTGCCAGGGCATACGCCCGTACGCGCCATCATCAGAAGCTATACGCGCGCGATGAATCTGAATTTGCGATTTGTCGCCGGGATTCGCAAAGAAGTGCGCGGGCGGGAAAATCTGCCAGACGGCCCGTTTGTGATNGCAGCCAANCACCAGAGCTGGGGGGATGGCTTCCTGATTTATCCCGAANTCAGAAATCTGGCCTTCGTGACAGGCGACCATCTTGAGAAATTCCCGCTCGTTGGTGGCATATTGCGGAAACTTGGCGCGATCGTCATCGACACATGTGGCGGCGGAGACCGCAAGGCCGCCTCTCTCAAGGAAGGTATGCAGCGCGCAAAGCAGGAAGGACGCCGCGTCCTGATCTATCCAGAAGGCCATCTTGCGCCTGTCGGGTACCATTTCCGCTACAAGGCCGGCGTNTGGCANATGGCCCAGGCGATGAATGTTCCAGTAATTCCGGTTGCGNCCAATATTGGCCTGTTCTGGCGCCAACAGGAACGTCACAAAACGCCTGGCACGGCAGTGATCGAGTTCCTGCCGCCGATCAATCCAGATATGCCGAAGCAGGAATTTCTGGCCAAGCTGACCGATGTAGTGGAAAGTCAAACTTCCAAGCTGGTCGCCGAAGCGACCGGGACTCCGGAAGCTGACAGTGTTTTAGTTCCTGACCCTCCCAAAGGAATGGAAGCCAGGCCCGGAGGAGATGATATCGCGGCCTTCGGAGGCCCCTAACGAAGACTCGAAGTAGTTCACCCTCAACAACTCTTATAAGCCGGTGCATACATATGCACGATCAAGACACTAGTCTAACGCACACCGCCAACGGTCAAGNTTCTCCCCATACCGCATCGCNGCGTATGCCGGACTTGTTGATGGGACAGCTAAAGCGGGCAACTCCGGAACGAGTGGCTGAACATATTTGCCATAGCTTCTCGCCGCCGTTCCGCCATTCAGCAGAACGCGTGAGATGCNCGGAAACATCTCGAAGAATTTCGCGAAATCNTTCGGAACCTCGTCNCGAATGTTTGAATCGAGACTGCCTTCCCGGCGACAGAGTTTNAGCACATCCCAAACTGCAACGCCGTGATTGATGAGAATGGAGCGCCGCGCCTCGTATGACAAACTTGGCTGCGCTCCAAACACATCGCCCATGATAGGCCAGAACGCGTTGCGAGAATGGGCATAATACTGCCCAGCTTCCAAAGAGGCGATGCCGGGCATACTTCCGAGAATCAGAATCTTCGCGCCCGGTCCGGCAAGGGGCTGAAAACTCTGGATGTATCGCGTGTTGCNCACCACCAAATCAGGCGGTCGCGGGGACAATCGTTACGCTTTCGCCGCAGCCGCAGGCGTCGGTCTGATTTGGATTCCTGAAGACGAACTTCTCGTGCAGTGGGGTNACTTCATAGTCCACCTCACTGCCCANCAAGAACAGCACCGCNTTGGCATCGATCACGATGGTTACGCCGTTGTCCTCGACGACTTCGTCTAGAGGCTCGGGCGCTTCGGCATAGTCCATGACATATTCCATGCCCGCACAGCCGCCATTCTTCACGCCGACCCGAAGGTATCCGGCGCCTTTTTCTTCCATGATCTCCTTAACGCGCTCTGCCGCAGCGTCAGAAAGTTTCACGGGTTTGGGTCTGGGTCGTCTGGCCATGGCAATTACATAGGAACGAATACGTTCCGCTTCAATTAAAGCATGTTCAATGCAAGGCGGGCTTCGTCCGACATGCGCGANGGGTCCCAAGGCGGATCAAAAGTGAGGCGCACCTCAACATCCTTGACGCCGTCGACGGTTCGCGCAGCCGTTTCCACCCACCCCGGCATGTCGCCGGCTACAGGGCATCCTGGCGCTGTCAAAGTCATATCGATGTCGACCTTGTAGTCATCATCGATATCTACTTTGTAAATCAGTCCCAATTCGTAGATATCTACAGGAATTTCCGGGTCGAACACGGTCTTGAACGCGGCGATCAGATCATCAGTGAGACGGTTGAGCTCAGCCTGAGGGATGTTTGCCCCCGGCTCAGCGCCTGACACATCGACCATGTCGTGAGATGTCATATCATCTGCCATGCGTCACCTATACCAGCATTTCGCGCGCCTTGGCGAGCGCTTCAATGAACACGTCAACCTCTGCAGGCGTATTGTAAACAGCGAAACTTGCACGCGCAGTTGCGCTAACGCCAAGGTGCTCCATCAGCGGTTGTGCACAATGATGTCCGGCCCGGATCGCAATGCCGTACCGGTCGAGGATCTGCGCGAGATCGTGTGGATGCGCCCCTTGCAGGCTGAACGACAGGACAGCTCCCTTGCCCGGTGCCTCGCCATGAATGGTCAATCCATTGACGCCTCGAATGCCCTCATAAGCACGGTCATACAAGGCGTTCTCGTGCGCGATCACGTCGTCATGATTGAACGCAGTCATCCAATCCAGTGCAGCTCCGAGACCAATCGCTTCAAGTATTGGCGGTGTGCCAGCTTCGAACTTGTGCGGCGCAGTATTGTAGGTCACGCGGTCGCGACTCACGATTTCGATCATCTCACCGCCCCCCTGATAAGGGCGTGCGCGATCCAGCGCTTCGTCAGTTCCGTACAACACGCCGATGCCAGTTGGGCCGTAAAGTTTNTGACCCGTCATCACGTACCAGTCGCACCCNAGCGCCTGAACGTCGACTTTCATGTGAACCGCCGCCTGGCTGCCATCAGCCAGAACTTCCGCACCGACATCATGCGCCAACCGGCAGATCTCGGCCATATCGGTTACGGAGCCCAACACATTGCTCATATGCGTGATGGCAACCATACGGGTCTTGGGCCCGATAGCTTGCGCGTACTCATCCATGTCCAGAGAGCCGTCGGCATTCAGGCCCACCCACTTNAGCACNGCNCCATGACGCTCCCTNAGAAAGTGCCACGGAACAATGTTCGAATGGTGCTCCATGATCGACAACACGATTTCATCGCCCGGCTGAATNCGTCCGGCCAGCGCNGAAGCAACGAGGTTGATACCCTCTGTCGATCCCTTGGTGAAAACAACATTTTCCGTAGCCGGCGCATTCAGAAACGCACGGGCTTTTTCCCGCGCAGCCTCGTACGCCTCTGTCGTTTCATTCGACAAGGTATGGATGCCGCGGTGGACATTCGCATAAGCCGTACGCGACTGATTTGCTATGCGATCAATGACAGCATTCGGCTTTTGGGCGCTGGCAGCATTGTCGAAATACACCAGCGGCTTGCCGTTCACCTCACGCGACAGGATTGGAAACTCTGCGCGGATAGCCTCGAGATCAAATGCCCTGCTCATGCTGCACCCAGCCAGGCCTCAGCCTCGCCCCGCAGCAACTCCTCCAACTCGCCAGCTTCTTCCAGGGCTTCAGCCACAAATGCCTGAGTCAAAAGTGCACGCGCAGTTTTTTCCGGAATACCTCGCTGGCGCATGTAGAAGAGCTGATTGTCATCCAGGGCGCCGCAGGTATTGCCGTGCGCACACTCAACATCATCCGCGTAAATCTCTAGTTCAGGCTTTGCNAAAACGACGGCGCCATCTTCCAGAAGCAACGCCTTGTGCTGCATATCCGCATCNGTGTATTGCCCTGCCGTACGCGGCACNAAGAACTTGCCCTGGAAAACGCCTGTACCTCCGTCCAGAACTGCTCCTTTGGTCAATTGACGTGTCACGCATGAATTCGCGCCGTGGCGCACATGCGTCGTGATATCCGTATGGAGACCTTTTCCCACAAGGTACGCGGCGTTCAGTGTTACGCTTGCGCTTGGCTCCTGGTGGGTGACCCGCGTTTCAAGTCTCGCCAGCTTTGCGCCAAACGAAAGCGTGGTCTGTGTATATTGCGCTTCAGCGTCAAGATGCACCAAGGCCGTGGATGCCACCGCCTCTTCGCGAGAGCCTCGTTGATATATGGTCCGCACCGCAGAGGCATTCTTCTGCAAGCCAAACTCGATCACAGACGCTTCAAGCCCTGCTCCGCCCAGATGACTTTCAGAAACTGTTACAGCCATCCCCGGACGCACGACGATCACAATGCGTGCAAAACTTGCTTCGCCTGCGCCGCTGAACTGGAAGTGCAGACGTGGCAGGTCTGAAGAAGTGACCTCAAGAAGCACTGTCGCCGGTCGCGATTTTNCGCCTGCAAGTGACGCAGCCAACGCGCCCATCGGCACGTCTTCGGCGGCACCCAGCGCTTGCGCCTCGCCCTTCTCGAACACGCTCAATCCGTTCGGCAAATCTGCCGGTGCCTCGAAACCAGTTGGCGTGAACTTGAACACAAGCGCGCCGTCATACGGAATCGGATCTTCCACGGATGCAGTCGACGGGCGATCCAACGTCGTCAATGCGGCCTTGAAGTCAGTCCACTTCCACGCTTCCATCCTGCGGTTCGGCAAACCAGATTGCGCGAAAGCACCAAACAGGCGTTCGCGACGCACATCTTCAGGCTGCATGCCGTAGCGCGCAACNAGCTCNAGCTCCGCCGCATTCGGATTGGCAATCAGATCCCGCAGGGCTGTGGTCACGCCACCTCCCCGAGGATGCCTTCATATCCTTCTTTNTCAAGTCGTAGCGCCAGCTCCGGGCCGCCAGTCGCCACAATCCGGCCCTTCGAAAGAACATGAACCTTGTCCGGCTTAATGTGGTCCAGCAAGCGCTGATAGTGGGTGATCACAAGCATGCCACGATCCGGCGAGCGCATGGCATTCACACCGTCAGAAACTGTCTTCAACGCGTCGATGTCCAGACCGGAGTCAGTCTCGTCCAGAATCAGGAAGTTCGGCTCCAGCATCATCATCTGGTAGATTTCGAGGCGCTTTTTCTCGCCGCCGGAAAACCCGACATTGAGCGCGCGCTTCAGCATTTCGGCATCCAATTTGAGAGCCTTACCCACTTCACGCGACTTCTTGATAAAATCCGGTGCGGAAATCTCGTCCTCGCCGCGCGTCTTGCGCTGGGCATTCATCGCGGCGCGAACGAATGTCATCACCGGCACACCGGGAATCTCGACTGGGTACTGGAATGACAGAAATAGCCCTTTGGCGGCGCGCTCTTCCGGATCCATGTCCAGGATATCGTCGCCATTCAACGTCGCTGAACCGCCAGTAACCTCATAGCCGTCCCGGCCAGTCAGCACATAAGACAACGTCGACTTGCCAGCGCCGTTCGGCCCCATGATCGCGTGGACCTCGCCTTTCGGCACCTCAAGGGTCAGACCATTGATGATGGTCTTCGCATCGTCTTCGTCGCCGACAGTGGCGGTCAGGTTCTCAATCTTCAACATGGTGCGCATGTAAGCCCGCTGGATCGTTGGGAAAAGCCCCGGATGCAGGAAATGGCGCGCAGAACCTCCTGAAACAGGTCAGAAAGGTGAAATCTCATCATTTGCCGCACCTGNTGGCGACTTACGCGTCTCTCTGCGACAGCATATCGGATTCGCGCACGGATAGCCGTTCAGTCCACAAGGTCAGCGAGTGACACCGGCCATCAGCGTCCAACTCAACTTTGAGAATGCCGTTCGCGCGGTACGGTTCATCTAACGCTACGATGGTGCCGCCCATTGTCCAGTGCGCCCAACCTTCGGCGATTTTTTCNATTTCGAAAACGCTATCCGCCGTGCGAGCCCAAATATCAGCGAAGTAGGTTGAAATGACCTCCGCGCCTTTCGCGGGAGCATTGAACGGCGTCTCGAAAAATTCTGCAGTCTCGCCAAACAGGGATTTCAGCAACGNAACGTCGCCGCCGTCGTGGGCTCTGGCATAAGCGTCGAGCCAAGCGTCAAAGGCGTCAGCACTAGCCAACGCTGCCCTCCAAACTGACTTTGAGGAGGCTTTGCGCCTCAACTGCAAACTCCATCGGCAGTTCCTGCAGCACTTCACGCACGAAACCGTTCACAAGAAGGGCCACGGCCTCTTCCTCTCCGATGCCACGCTGACGAACGTAGAACATCTGATCGTCCGACAGTTTGGTGGTCGTCGCCTCATGTTCGAGCTG
Organism: Hyphomonas sp. TMED31; assembly: GCF_002172815.1. Classification (NCBI taxonomy): domain Bacteria; kingdom Pseudomonadati; phylum Pseudomonadota; class Alphaproteobacteria; order Hyphomonadales; family Hyphomonadaceae; genus Hyphomonas; species Hyphomonas sp. TMED31. The sequence continues at coordinate 9,278 of NZ_NHCK01000083.1, forward strand.
CGCATCGGCCCGGCGGTTCTCCACATAGGGCACGGTGTGCGCACCGCAGCGATCGCCGATCAGCAAACTGTCGCACTGGGTGAAATTGCGCGCCTTGTCGGCCTTGCGATTGATTGAGACGAGGCCGCGATAGGTGTTGTTCGACTTGCCTGCCGAAATGCCTTTGGAGATGATCCGGCTGCGTGTGCGCTTGCCCAGATGGATCATCTTCGTACCGGTATCGGCCTGCTGGCGGCCATTGGTGACAGCGATGGAGTAGAACTCGCCGACACTGTCATCACCNCGCAGGATGCAGCTTGGATATTTCCAGGTCACGGCCGAGCCGGTTTCCACCTGCGTCCAGCTTATCTTGGAGCGGTCACCACGGCAGTCGCCGCGCTTGGTCACGAAATTGTAAATGCCGCCCTTGCCGTTTTCATCGCCCGGCCACCAGTTCTGGACGGTAGAATACTTGATCTCGGCATCTTCCAGCGCGACCAGTTCGACCACGGCNGCGTGAAGCTGGTTCTCGTCGCGCATAGGCGCGGTACAGCCTTCGAGGTAGGAAACATAAGCGNCTTCATCACACACGATGAGCGTGCGCTCGAACTGGCCTGTATTCTCGGCATTCATCCGAAAATAGGTGGACAATTCCATCGGGCAGCGCACGCCCTTGGGCACATAAACGAACGTCCCGTCAGAGAAGACCGCGCTGTTCAGCGTCGCAAAGAAATTATCGGATTGAGGCACCACGGTGCCGAGGTATTTCTTCACCAGCTCCGGATACTCGTGCACGGCTTCGGAGATTGACATGAAGATCACGCCGGCCTTTTCGAGCTCNTTGCGGAAGGTCGTCGCAACGGAAACNGAGTCGAACACCGCATCCACGGCGACTCGTGGGGTCTCTCGCGCAGCAGCGGCGCTCTCGGCCGCGCCCTCAACACCGAGCAACACCTCNGCTTCGCGGAGCGGAATGCCGAGCTTCTCGTAAGTTTCCAGAATTTCCTTCGGAACGTCGTCGATGGACTCGTACTTCGCGCCGGTCTTGGGCGCGGCGTAGTAATAGTAGTCTTGGTAGTCGATGGTTGGATAATCGACCATCGCCCAAGTTGGCTCTTCCATAGTCAGCCAGCGCTTATAAGCCGCCAAGCGCCATTCGAGCAGCCATTCCGGCTCTTCCTTCTTGGCCGAAATGAAACGGATGGTATCTTCGGACAGCCCCTTCGGCGCCATGTCCATTTCAATGTCCGTGACGAAGCCTGCGGAATAGTTTTCGGACTCGAGCGCCTTCGCGGCCTCGACCGTTTCCTGGTCGATGCTGTCCTTCACCTTTACGTCGGTGCAGTCATCATCGTGATCGTCGATGCCGCCACAGCAATCCATCAAGCCGTTTCCTTCAATACCGTGCGCCGGGCTGCGTCGAGCCAGGCGGCTGCCACGCCGATAAAGTCTTCCGGCGTGCTGTTCCATCCAAAGCTGGTGCGGATTGCGGATTCCGCAAGGGCGTCAGATGCGCCCATCGCCAGCAATACGAGCGACCGCTTCACCTTGCCAGACGAACATGCAGACCCGGCTGAAATNCANACACCCGCCAGATCCATCGCCATGACNTGCGTTTCCGCCGCAAAGCCCGGCTTGGCAAAGTTTGACGTCCCGGCCAGCCGCTCGGCGGTCTTGCCCATGATCGTCACGCCTGCTTCGCGTTCCAATTGCGCTTCCATATCATTTCGATACGAAGACAACATAGCATATTTTGGCAGATCCTTCACGGAGGNTTCGATCGCAGCGCCAAAGCCCGCCTGCGCGGCGACATTCTCNGTGCCAGATCGCAGCCCACGCTCTTGTCCACCGCCATGCATGACAGCCTTCAACGGAGCGCCAGCCCGGTGCCATAAGGCTCCGGCGCCCTGCGGGCCGCCAATCTTGTGCGCCGACAGGCTGAGATAATCGACGCCGAGCAGGCCGACATTGACTGGAATCTTGCCAAGCCCCTGCACCGCATCACAAATCGTCAGGCCGCCCGCCTCACGTACGATACGCGCCGCGTCGGCCACGGGCTGGATCACGCCGGTCTCATTATTGGCCAGCATCAGGCACAGCACCGGCGTGCCATACTTCTCGTGGTCCCAGTCTGCAACCTGATCCGACAAGTGGTCGAGATCCACCGCGCCATTNGGCGTTACATACGCTGTTTGAACTCGCGCCCCCGAATGCGCTGCCGCTTTTGTNATNGCCTCNTGCTCAATGGCAGAGACGAGGAAAGTGCAGTTTCCGTTCAGGGCCGCAACGACGCCGTGAATCGCCAGATTGTCCGCCTCGGTTCCGCCACCGGTCAGGACAATGTCTTCGGCCCGACTGCCAATAGCGCCGCCAATCGCCGTGCGCGCACGCTCCAGCACGCCCCGGGCAGCACGTCCGGATGCGTGCACAGAAGACGGATTGGTCGCGCCCATGTCCCANACATCCACCATTGCCTTGCGCGCTTCCGGCCTTAGCGGTGAGGTTGCATTGTAATCGGCATAGATCATGGTGGTGATATACAGACTTCCAAGCGTTTTTGCAGGTGCAGAAAAATTTGCTTTTTACAGCTCAAATGGCTTATGACCGCGCCCTTTCCCCGTGACCAGCGAGTATGACATGGCAGAACTGATTATTCCGGGCCCTCAGGGCCGTATCGAAGCCCGTTACACAGAGCCACCGGTTCCCGGCGCGCCGATTGCGCTTATCTTGCACCCGCACCCCAAGGCGGGCGGCACAATGCAGGATCCGATCTCTATCCTGCTGTACCAGATGTTCGAACGTCATGGGTTCGGCGTGCTGCGCTACAATTCACGAGGCGTTGGACGCAGCCAGGGTCAGTACGATCAAGGCATCGGTGAACTNGAAGACGCCGCTTTCGTGCTCGACTATGTCGAAAATCTCGCNGAAAGCCCGCGTTATGTCTGGTGTGCNGGNTANAGCTTCGGNGCGTGGATCACGCTTCAGCTNCTGATGCGCCGCCCGGAGATTGACGGCTTCCTTGCNATCTCNCCGCCNGCGAACCACTACGATCTGTCATTCCTGGCACCCTGCCCGGCNTCNGGNCTGATNGTGTCCGGCGACTCAGATTCNATCTCNTCCCCTGAGGATGTCGAACGCGCGCTGACCAAGGTNCGCGTCCAGAAGGGCGAACAAATTGACCGCGCCACAGTCAAAGGCGCCAACCACTTCTATCAAGACAAGCGCGATGAGCTGNTCGGCCTTTGCGAAGATTACCTGCTGCAGCGCCTGTCCGACGCGGAAGAAAAGCTGCGCCTGGAAGCCGAGGAAGACTAGGCCAACAATTTCCCGCCTCCCATGGGGGCGGGAACGCCTGTTGTTGATGGCCAACTGATCGGCAAGCTACGCGCTGTCCTTGCCGCCAGAAAGGCAAATGCCTCCGCCTCGATTGAATCGCCTCGCCACCCGACCGATTCAGCAGCCAGCACGTCGCAATTTGTCGCCCCGGCCAAAGCCTCCATCAGCACCGGATTGTGTCGGCCACCTCCACAAACAATCATGCGCGCCGGATATTCCGGCAGCAACGCAAGTGCCCGCGCCACCGCTCGCGCGGTAAATGCCGTCAGCGTCGCCGCGCCATCCTCTACTGACAACCCGCGCACCATGCTCGCGTTGAAATCATAACGGTCGAGAGATTTTGGCGGCGCCTGATCAAACCAGTCATGATCAAGCAATTGCACGAGCAGCCCCTCATGCGCCCGTCCGGCCGCCGCGAGGCGACCGCCGACATCATGAGTGCCGCGTGCATGTCCTTCCACCCACTCATCAATCGGCCCATTTGCGGGGCCTGTGTCGAAGGCCACTAAGGCACCATCGCTCATACGCGCGGTGATGTTTGCGACGCCCCCCAAATTAAGGACGCAGGCCGCCTCATCGCCAAGGCGATCAAGCAGTGCGACGTGATAGGCGGGTGCCAAAGGAGCGCCTTGTCCGCCCGCCGCGACGTCGTCCGAGCGGAAGTCAAAAGCGAGCGGAACGCCCAGAGCCGACTGCATTGCCGGCGCATCAATGAGTTGCAGCGTCGCGCCATTTCCCCCCGCCATTGGCGCGCGGTGCAGCAAAGTCTGGCCGTGCACACCGGCCAATTCAGGTTTCGGGCCGCTCCAAGCGGACAGAAGCTGATCCCAGGCTGCCCTATGAGTTGAGGTGATGACCTGACAAGCCGCTTCAAAGGCTTCCCCAGGCTTTACTCCGTTCCAGTTCCAGGCGCGCGCAGCATCTGTAGCGCGCTGCAAGGTCAAGCGCTCTTCGTTTGTGTATTTCCGCTCAGCCGTTCCGCCAAAATCAAGAACTTGCTCGCCATCCGTCAGGATCAGCGCCGCATCCACAGCGTCCAGCGACGTGCCGGACATGAAGCCGGCCATCCATTGAGGCTCAGAATTTTCACTGATGGAGTTCAAGAGTTCAGCTTTCCATGTTACGCGCGGGCGCTTCACGGAGACA
>NZ_NHCK01000084.1:0-11348 GCF_002172815.1 Hyphomonas sp. TMED31
GCAAATATCCGGGACCTATTGGAGCGGCTTGGGCAGAGGGTATGGGAGTTGCGCTGGTCTGCGATGGGTCCCGGACAAGCCTTTCAGGCTTTCCCGGATGACAGGAATGGGGTGGAGGCTCCGGCATTCGCCGAAGACACGGGAGAAACTCACACTTCCACGTCCAGTCGCTCCAGCCCACGGAAGAAGGGGAGGGCGCGCCAGGTCAGTTCCTGCTCTGGCAGGCGCATGTCAGGATAGCGCGCGAACAGTTTCTCGAACACGCGGCGCGCTTCCATGCGGGCCAAGGGGGCCCCGATGCAGATATGTGGGCCGCCGCCGAAAGCGACATGGCTGGCGCGTTTCTGCGTGATGTCGAACGCCTCGGGCGCGTCAAATACGGCCTCGTCCCGATTGGCGGAGGCGAGTGAGCAGAACACGACCTGATGGGCCTTCATCGGACAACCGGCGACCGTCTTGTCGGCCTCGACGATGCGGGAGGTGGCCGAGACGGGCGCCTCATAGCGCAGCACTTCCTCAACCGCCTGCGCGCCCAGTGCCGGATCGGCCTTGAACGCGGCGAGCTGGTCCGGATGGGTCAGGAACAGCCACACGCCATTGCCGATCAGGTCTGTCGTGGTGAGGTTCCCGCCAACAAGGAGCGCGCCGAGATTGATGCGCAGTTCGTCATCTGTCAGCGGAGCGTCGCCGCTTGCCTGCAGCTGTACCATGTCTGTAATCAGATCATCGCCGGGGGTCTTGCGGCGCGCCTCCATCAATTCGGTGAAATAGGCGTCGAGCGCGTGGCTGCCGTGTTCCATCCGCTCCGTCTCTTCCGGGGTGCGCACGGGATTGAGGCTGAGGATGATGTCTTCTGACCATTGGCGGAAATCCGGCAGGCGTTCCTCGTCCACGCCGAGAATGCGGGCGATGACGGTGACGGGGATGGGCACGGCGATGTCTGCCATCAGGTCAAACCGGCCGGTCGCGGGCGCGGCGTCGATGGTCTCGTCAATAATGGCTTCGATCTGGGGCTTCATCTTCTGGATGCGCGCATAGAAGGCCTTCGCCAGGGGCGGGCGAACGCGGGCATGGTCAGGGTCATCCAGGAAGAGAATGGAGGTGCGGCGCGGGGTTTCGTCGTCCTCGATCAGCTGGCGCGAAATTGAGCCTTCTTCGGAATTGAGCGGATGGCGGACGAAGCTGCGATCATTCACGGTTTCGCGAATGTCGGCATAGCGCGTCAGGAACCAGGTCTTGGCGATCTCGTCACGCATGACGGGACAATTGTGGCGCAGGGCTTCAAGCTTGGGATGCGGATTGGCGCGCGCATCGGGCATGAAAGCGGTCACTTCAATAACGGATTGCGGCACCGGCGGTGCGGTCTGGTCGTCGGCCATGTTTTCCTCCCTGTCCGGTCTTTGCGCCGGATCACTCCAGTGAGCTTAACATGGATCAGCCGCGAAATCGTGGGTGACGCTGGGCGAAGGGAATTTCTGCTCTAAATAGAGAAAGCCGGTTTTTGCCCCTTGAGTGTCGTAGGGAGAGCCGGGGATAGTGTGGTCAAAACATGACTCGGAGGAAGCCATGACGAGGCTGGTCAGCGACGCCATTCTTGAAGACACCGGCGCAGTAATGCCGGCAAACCCACTTGCCTATCCCATGCTCGAATCGGATTTCGAGCTCTGGAATCCCAACTCCTGGACACAGGGCCACCCCTACGAACTCTATGCCCGCATGCGCAGCGAAGCGCCGGTCATGTGGTCCAAGATGGGGCGGGGCGGCACGGGCTTCTGGTCGGTCTCCCGCTATGAAGACATCAAGGCCGTTGAGCTGCAGCCGCAGGTTTTTTCATCGGAGCGGGGCGGCATCAATCTGGCCGTGCCCCCGCGCCAGCATTGGAAACCGGAAATCCTGGTGCGCGCGGCGATGGACAATCTGATCTCGATGGATGAGCCGCGCCACATGCAGATGCGCATCCAGCAGAAGGATTTCTTCATTCCGGCCTATGTGAAGCAATTGCGCGAGAAGGTCAGCGTGAAGGTGGACTCGCTGCTGGATGATCTGGAGGCGAACGGACCAGAGGTCGATTTCGTCAAACTGTTTTCCAACCAGCTGCCGCTGTTCACCCTGTGCGAGATGCTGGGCGTGGACGAAGAAGATCGCCAGAAGATCGTCCACTGGATGCATTACCTGGAAATGGCCAGCCAGTTCATGACCAATCCGCTGCGCACCTTCCTGGGCGAACCATTGTTCCCGCTGCGCTTCAAGAAAGTGGTTGAGGACATGTTTGCCTATGGCGCGCAGGTGATGGCAGACCGCCGCGCCAATCCGCGGGAAGACCTGTTGACCGTGATCGCCCATTCCAAGCTGGACGATGAAGACCTGCCACAGGAATTTCTCGACGGNTCCTGGTTGCTGATCATCTTTGCGGGCAATGACACGACGCGCAATTCCCTGTCGGGCACGATCAAGCTGATGACAGAATGGCCGGANCAGCGCGCCATGGTGCTGGANGATCCGTCGTTGATCCCGCGNATGTCNGACGAGGCGCTGCGCCTGATCTCNCCGGTGAAGCACATGCGCCGCACCGCNCTGGAAGACATTGAGCTGAACGGCCAGATGATCGCCAAGGATGAGAAGGTCGTCATGTGGTACGGCGCCGGCAATCGGGATGCGGACATTTTCCCGGACCCGGACCGGTTCGACATGATGCGCGACAATGTCGACAAGCATATCGCCTTCGGCCACGGCATCCACAAATGCCTCGGATCCCGCGTGGCGCAGATGCAGCTGCGCGTGGCCTATGAGCAGATTTTCCAGCGCTTCCCGGACATCGAGTTCACCGGAGAGATCAAGTACGGCCCGAACGCGCTGGTCCATGCGATCTCGAAGCTGAAGGTCAATCTCTACGGCAAGGGCAAGTCCCGCCCGACCAAGGTGCAGGTTAAGTCGATGGCGACGGCCTAGGCCGCTATTTTCGCCTTGAAGGCTTTGTGTTCGGGTTCGATGAGGCCGAGTTTCCAGTAGGAGCTGACATAGGTCAGGTCTTTGCGTGTCGGGCGTTCCTTGCGGAAATAGGTGCGGAATAGTCTCGCCACGGAGAATTCGCCGGCGACGAATACGCTGGGCGCGCCGTCGCGCCAGGTGACGGACTGGATCGCATCGATCAGCTCGTCACTCGGCGCGTGGGAGTCCGCCTTGATGATCCAGTGGATGGTGATGCCGGCTGGCGCGCGCACGGGCTGGCGGTCTTCCTCGCTGAGGATTTCGAAGAAGGCATCGCCGACCGCATGTTCTGGCAGACCTTCGAGTTCGATGGCGGCGGCCGGGATGGCGGCCATGTCCGCTGCGAACAGATGCCAGTCTGCCTCTTCGACCGTGAATTTCAGCGTACCGGGGCGCGAGATCAGGATATGGTCGCCAGGCTTGGCCTGTTTCGCCCACGGCCCGGCAATGCCTTCATCGCCATGCACGACAAAATCGATGTCGAATTCCTGCTCCGCCGGGCGGACATGGCGCAGCGTATAGGTGCGCATCTGTGTCTTGTAGGTGTCCGGATCGAAGGCGGGCGGGCCAGCTTCGCCGGGGGCAGGGGCCAGCACTTTCAGGTATTGGCCGGGCGCGCCGAGCGTGAAGTCTGCCGCAAATTCTGACCGGAAGGTCAGGCGATACATGTGCGGCGTCAGCTGTGCGGTGCGCAGGACGATGGCTTCGGCAAAATTGGATGAGGACATGAACGGGCATACCTGTGTTGAGAATAATTCTCAATCACACATATGGCCTGTGCGGGCGGGATCAAGCATGTGAGCGCAATTTGGCCTGAAAAAAACGCGTCTACGGCTCAGCCGAGGGCGCGCGGAATGCAGCTGGCAGTGGCCTGCGCCAGCAATGTGCCGTCTTNGCGGCGCAGGAAACCTTGCGTGAAAATGCCGGCGCGGCCCCGGCGGACACATTCGCCGCGACCGATCAGGCGCTCACCGACCGGNACGGGGCGGATATAGCTTGTTGTCATTTGCAGGGTGGGGGCCATCGCCGGGCCATCCTGCACGATGGAGCCCGCGACGCTCATCACTTCATCCAGCATGGCCGCAACGAATCCGCCTTGGCCATCGCCAGCCGGATTGCCCGCTTCGGGCGGCAGGGTAAAAGCNGCTTCGACCCAGCCTTCGGTCTCGTCAAAGGCGATCAGTTCGAAATTCAGGAAGCGGGCGGCGGCGGGAATATCGTCCCGCGTCAGCAAGTCCTGCCAGAAGGCGCGCTTGTCAAAGCTCATCAGCCGAGGCGTTTGAACAGCATGGGGATGGCGGTGGCGGTCGCCTTGGCGACGAGCTTGCCATCTGCATCGAAACATTCGGCTTCCATGAAGGCGGCGGACTTGCCCATGCGCAGGATGCGGGCCTCAACGCTGGCCTTGCCTGGCATCAGGCGGCGCAGATAGCTGGTCTTCATCTCAAGCGTTGGCGCCGTCATGGTAATGTTGGAGGCGATGATCACGCAGGTGCTCATCGCTTCGTCCATCATGGCGGAAATGAAACCGCCCTGAACCGCGCCGGTCGGGTTGGCGAAGCTGGGAGAGACGTCAAAATCCATGCGGATGCGCTGGGCATCCTGCTCGACTTCGACAAGGCGCATGCCCAATGTGTCAGAGCAGGGCGGGCGCTTCTTGGAGTTCTGGAAACGCGCCAGCATGTCGGCGTCGGAGACGCGGGGTTTTTCGTCGTCGGACATGGTTGCGGTCCGGCCCTATTTGCGGCGGAAGGCGTCGAGATTGACGACGGTTCCGGCCTCTGCCTCGGCGCTTTCGGCGTCCTCAGGGGCACTGGGCGCGCTGGTTGCTTCGCCCGCAGGAGAAATAACGGCAGCGTCCTTGTCCGGGGATTCGAATGTCAGGCCGAAATTGACCGACGGGTCCACGAACCGTGTGATGGCGGCATAGGGCACGTGCAGGTGCTGGGGCACGCCGGAGAATTTCAGGATTATCTCGAAATGGCCGTCATGCACTTCCAGATCCCAGTATTGGTGCTGGATCACGATGGTCATTTCTTCGGGGAAGCGCTCGATCAGATAGTCGGCAATCTTCACGCCGGGGGCGCGGGTTTGGAAAGTCAGGTAGAAATGATGGTCGCCCGGCAGGCCGTTGCCCTCAACGCCAGTGCGCAGGGCTTCGCGTACAACGCCCCGCATAGCCGCCTGAGTAAGTGCCTCATAGCCGATATAGTCCGTCATAAGCCTGTGTATTCCCCAGATGTCGTATGTCGTCGTAGCGATGCTTACAGTAGGGGCGTGGACGCAGGCTCGCAACGGCGTTCGCACAACGGGCGAGCAAAAAAGTCAGGTTCGCTTGCGGGAAGCTGTGACTAACCCATTGTGGCAGAAGCCATCTTTGCGAGCCTTTGCCCTGAATGAAACACTAGTAATTTGCCGGTGGGTCGCTGGCCGGGAAGGACTCGTCGAGTTCCTCATCGACCTCGTTCCACTCTTCCGGGGGATGCTCCATATTCTCTGCACCCGCAGGGCGAACCTTCTTGTGGTGAGTCGGTTCGTCTTCGGTTTCGGTCTCTGGTTTGCGATTCTTCGGATCAGCTTGCTGTGTCATGTGCATACTCCTTCGTGCCAATCCAACGCATCGCGCCGCCTTTGGTTGCGTCTGGGTGCAATCTCTCTAGGCTGTCCCAAACAGGCCGGAACACCGGCAATCGGGAGGACAGTTTACATGATCACCATGCCGGAAAAGGGGCGCGACTGGAGTGACGTGCGCGAGGAGATGATTGCGCGCGGCGGCGGGGATGCGCAATGGCGCGACGGACGCACCACGGTCTACGTATTTAATGCAGGGCCGGAAATCTCGAACATCCAGCATGACGCCTATGGGCTCTACATGGCGGAGAATGGTCTCGGTCCGCTCGCTTTCCCGAGCCTGGCACAGATGGAGAAGGAAGTGATCGGCATGGGCCTGTCCCTGCTGCATGGGCCGGAGGGCTCGACCGGGGCGATGACGTCCGGTGGCACCGATTCGATCACGATGGCGATGAAGACCGCGCGCGATTATGCGCGCAGCCGGGGCAAGCCGCGCGAGGGGCAAAATGTGGTGCTGCCGCAATCGGCGCATCTTGCCTTCGACAAGGCTGCGCATCTGATGGACATCGAAATTCGCCGCGTGCCTCTGAAAACTGATGGCAGCTATGAGGCGGATCCGGTGGCGATGGGGGAGGCTGTGGACGCCGCGACGATCATGATGGTCGGGTCGGCGCCGAACTTCCCGCATGGCATCATTGATCCGATCGCGGCGCTGGGTCAGGTGGCGGAGCAGAAGGATGTCTGGCTGCATGTCGACGCCTGTGTCGGCGGCTATTTCGCGCCCTTTGCGCGGATGAATGGCGTGCCCGTGCCTGAATTCGATTTCGAGGTTCCGGCCGTCAAATCCATGAGCGCGGATCTGCATAAATACGGCTATTGCGCGAAGGGCGCGTCGACAGTCCTGTTCCGGTCAGAGGAGCTGTATGCCCACATGCCGTTTGACATGGCCGGGTGGAGCGGCGCGCCGATGAAGACGCCGACGCTGGCAGGCACGCGGCCGGGCGGAGCGATCTCTGCGGCCTGGGGCGTGATGAACACTCTGGGCATTGAAGGCTACAAGCGGCTTCAGGGGCAGGTCTGCGCGACGCGGGAGCGTATCGAGGAGGGCGTCAAGCGGCTCGGCTTTGACGTGGTCGGCAATCCGATGCTGGGCCTGGTGGCCTTCTCGCATCCGGATGTCCATGCCTTCGCGATCTATGGCGAGATCTTCCGGCGGGGCTGGTTCACCTCCGTCACGAAGGAGCCACCAAGCCTGCACCTGATGCTGAGCCCGAAACATGCCGACGTGGCGGACGCCTATCTCGCCGACCTCGATGCCAGCGTGAAGGCGGTGCAGGCCGGCACGGCAGGTGAAAAGGTCGAGGCGCGCTATAGCTGACATAATGTATGAATGGGGAGGACGCAGACATGGAAACGAAGGGACGAACAGCCGTCATAACAGGTGGTGCAAGCGGCATTGGTGCGGCGCTGGCTGACGCAATGGTGGCCGATGGCGGCCGCGTTGTGATTGTGGACATCAACAAGGACGCCGCCGAGGCGCAGGCAGCAAAGCTGGGCGATGCGGCGCACGCCATTGCGTGCAATGTCGCCGATGTGGCGGGTGTCGAGGCGATGGCGGAGGAGGCCTGGAACTGGNTGGGCGGGGTCGATCTTGTCTTTGCCAATGCCGGNATCAGTGTTGCCCGNCCATTGCTCAAGGCNAGTGAGGCGGAATTCGATGTNACGATGGGCGTGAATCTGAAAGGCGTCTGGGCTACGGCGAAGGCCTTCGCTGTACGGATGATCGAGGCGGGCCATNCCGGGCATATCTGCCTGACCGCATCTGAACACGCCCTTGGCCTGCAACATCCGGGAAATGGTTTCTACACGGCATCAAAGCATGGCGTCCTGGCGCTGGGCGATGTGTTCCGGGCTGAATTACCGGACAGTATCGGCATGAGCGTGTTGTGCCCCGGCCTGACCGCGACAGGCATGCCGGATACGAGCCCCGCAGCAACGGGTATGTCGGCGGATGAGCGCCGCAGCGCGATCGCCCGTGCGGTCATGGCGCAAGGCAAGCCGGCGGAGGAGGTAGCCCGCCACACGCTGGACGAGATCGCGCGTGGCACATTCCTNATCGTGCCGGAACCGTCGGCCTGGCTGGCGGCGGAGAAACGGGCCGACGAAGTGCAGGAGGAGTTTGCACGTCAGGCGCCGATGGGGCCGGGNNCCATGCAGTATCATGTCGGCGCTGTGGTGGAGCGTATCCGAAAGTCTGGCCAGGGCCTGCTGTGACGCGGTTGTGATCAACCACGCCCGGCTTTTCCCTTGACCGNGCAGGGCGGCTGGGTTTCTCTTTCGGTAGCGCTAACACAAGATGCAGCGACCCTCAGGGAGACCCTCATGACCGGATTCATTCATTCGCGCAGGCAATTCATTGCCCTAAGTTCCGCCACCCTTGCGGCGGCGCCGTGGATCGCGGGATGTGCCAGTGCAGAAGGCAGCGGCGCGATCCCGGCCAAGGCGATCGGCATGCCGTGGCCCAACTGGGGCGAGTTGCCCGACAGTCCGCCGCCNGCACCGAAAGAGGGCAGCGTCGGGTTCGCCGTNATGGGGCTGGGCGGCTANGGCATCGGCAAAGTGTTGCCCGCGCTGGCCGCGGCCGACCGGTGTCANGTGGCGGCAGTCGTGTCCGGAAACCCTGACAAGGCGAAGAAGGTGGCNGCGGCCTATGGCCTGTCGGAGGATGCCATCTATTCGTATGAAGACTTTGACCGCATCGCCGACGATGATCGCGTCGAAGCGGTGTATAATGTGCTGCCGACGGGCCTGCATCTGGAATGGACGGAAAAGAGCTTTGCGGCAGGAAAGCATGTCCTGTGCGAAAAGCCGATGGCGATGTCGGTGGCCGAATGCGAGCAGATGATTGCTGCCTCGGAGGCNGCCAATCGCAAGCTGATGCTTGCCTATCGCTGTCATTTCGAGCCGTTCAATTTGCGCGCCATGGAACTGATGCGGGAAGGGGCAGTCGGCAAGATCAAACATATCGAGACGGCGCAGAATTACCGTATGGGACCGACCAGCGTGTCTGAAAACTGGCGGGTGGTTCGCGCGCTGGCCGGAGGTGGGCCGCTGGAGGATTACGGGATTTATGGTCTTCAATCTGCGCTCTACCTGTCTGGGGAAATGCCGGTGGCCGTAAAGGCCGTGACCGAGCAGCCCGCAAACGATCCGCGCTTCGAGCAGATCTTCTCCACTGTCACGACAGATCTGCGCTTCCCGTCCGGGGCGACGGCGCGCCTGTTCACCTCCTATGACACCGCGCCCGGCAACAATATGGCGCGGGTNGANGGNGAGGCCGGCACGCTGCTCATGCAACCGGCGACGGGCTATGGCGGCCACAAGATGAGCCTNACCCGCGATGGCGTGACCGAAGACCTCAATCCTGGCGACCCGAACGTACAATTCGCGCTTCAGTGCGATCATCTGGCGGACGCCATTCGCGACGGNACCGAAATCATCACGCCGGGCGAGATGGGCCTGCGGGACATGGCGCTGATCGAGGCGATCTATCGCTCCGCCGCTGAAGGGCGCGAGATCACGCTCTAGCGCGGAAATTCATCGCCCCTGCGCAAGGGAAAGCTGGACGCGGTCGCCCCGCGCCCTACAGTNCTTCCTGTTTCCAATATTGGGCTGAGGGGCNAATCCATGATCACGCTNCACCATCTCGAAAAGTCGCAATCCATCCGCATCCTCTGGCTGCTGGAGGAATTGGGTGTGCCCTATGAGGTGAAGCTGTATGACCGCGATCCNAACACNCGGCTGGCCCCGGCGGAATACAAGGCCGTNTCACCGCTCGGCACTGCGCCCTGCATCAGCGATGGTGACGTCACGCTGGCCGAGACGAATGCCATTGTCGACTATATNATGGACAAGCATGATGATGGCCGCCTGCGCCCCGCGCCGGGGACGGATAATCGTGCAGATTACCTGTTCTGGTTCCATGCCTCGCAGGGCAGTTTCCAGCCCTTGCTGACCAACAAATTCGTCATGATGGCGATGACCAGCCGCGCGCCATTTTTCCTGAAGCCTGCGGCGAAGATGTTGGTGGGCGGCCTGGACAAGGCCTTCTTCGGCCCGCGCCTGAGCGCGTTCATGGCAGAGGCGGAAAAGGCGCTGGGCAAGCATAAATGGTTCGCTGGCGAAGAGTTGACGGCAGCAGATATCGTAATGGGATATTCGATGGAGCTGGCCGCGCACCGGGCTGGCATGGACGCCGGAAACTATCCGAATGCGCACCGTTTCCTGCAGCAGATGCGGGCCTATCCCTCCTATCAGCGCGCGCTGGAAAAGGACGGCAAGGGCACGATCCTGCTCTAGTGCCTAATCTGGGCGGCGCATGGCATTTGCGATGTTCGGCAGGTCCTCTGCCGTCTGATAGTATTGCGGTTCTGCGCGGGCATTGCTGGCCTGTTCATAGGCGTAGCCAAGGGAGAGGATGGTGGCGTCCTGATCCTTTCCGCCCATGAACGAGATTCCGACCGGCAGGCCGCGAGCAGTTCCCATCGGTACAGTCAGGTGCGGATAGCCGGCGATTGCCGCCATGAAGCCTGCGCCGGGCCAGTCCGGCCAGACATCGCCATTGACCGGATCAACGCGCGGGGCGAGGGGGCCNGTCGGCGCCACCAGTGCAATCACGTCATGNTCCGCCAGAAGACGGTCTATGCCATCCTCACGTGTTGCCGACTGCACAAGGGCGACGGCNTCGCGATAGCCGTCTGACTCGAGCCCGTCCATCGCGTTCGATTGTTCGAAAATATCCTGGTTGAACAGNGCCAATTCGGNNTNGGCATTNTGCTGGTTGAAGGCGATGAGGTCTGCAAGAGAGCGGGTCGTGACCGCGTCGGGGGTGGTGGCCAGATAGGCATTCAGCGTGGCCTTGAACTCATATTTCAGCACATCGAACGCCTTGCCCCAGAAGCCGCTCGGCATGTCNACATCTTCTATATCAACAAGGATGGCGCCCGCCGCTTCCANATCGNCCAGTGCCGCGTGGAAGCGCTCCCGGATCAGGGCGTTGCTNCCCTCTGCCCCGCGCAACACGCCGATGCGCGCGCCCTGAAGAGAGGCGTCGTCCAAAGCGCTGGCATAGTCCGTTCTCGTATCTCCGGTTGCCATCGCGGACAGCATCATCGCTGCGCCCCTGACCGATTTGGTCATTGGGCCTGCCGTGTCCTGTGAGGAGGAGATCGGGATAATATAGTCTTGCGAGACAAGGCCGACGGTTGGTTTAAAGCCCACCACGCCATTGACCGTAGAGGGGCAGGAAATCGACCCATTGGTTTCTGTTCCGACGGTTCCCGCGGCGAGTGAGGCAGCCGCCGCTGCGCCAGAGCCGGAACTGGAGCCGCAGGGATTGCGGTCCAGCATGTGCGGATTNCGGACTTGCCCACCAAGGGCGGACCAGCCGCTCATCGAGCTGTTGGAGCGGAAGTTCGCCCACTGGCTGAGATTGGTCTTGCCAAGGATGATGGCGCCCTCCGCGCGCAGGCCCGCGATCAGGGGCGAGTCGCGGCCGGTGATATTGTCCTTCAGGGCGAGCGCGCCGGCCGTGGTGGGCATGGCGTCGGCCGTCTCGATATTGTCCTTGATCAGGATAGGCAGGCCATGCAGCGCGCCGAGCGGTTCACCCGCTGCGCGCTTTGCGTCCAGCGCGCGGGCCGCGTCCAGCGCATCCGGATTCAGGGTGAGGACCGCCTGCAGCGTGGGGCCGCTCCGGTCGACCTGTTCGATCCGGTCGAGATAGGCTT
>NZ_NHCK01000085.1:0-7748 GCF_002172815.1 Hyphomonas sp. TMED31
CTGTCAGCCGGGCTATTCCAGGACGTGCCGCTCAAGAAAATCAGCCAGCAGATCTTCATTGATCAGAAGCCAGACTTTTACGAATTGGCAAACGACACGCCAAAACTTACCGGTGAGGAAGCATTCGCTGCATTTGAGTCCTCGAACAGCGAAGAGGACTAGTCCGCAAAGGACGGCTTGCGCTTTTGCATTTCTGCAAACACCGCCTCCATCTGGTTTGGTGTACGGATGATTTTGTCCTGCTCGTCTGATTCGGCCTGCAGCAATTCCGCATCCGTTGCATCCTGCATCATGTTGAAGATGCGTTTCGAAGCCTGAATGGCATCGGGGTTCTTGTTCGCGATTTGCGTGGCAAGCGCCATCGCGTCCTCCAGCGGCGTGTCAGAGACATGGGTGGCAAAGCCCATATGCTTCGCCTCGGCGCCATTGAAGATGCGGTTCGTATAGGTCAATTCACGCAGCACATCGTCGCGGACATTGCCGCGCCAGAGTGGGAAGCCGGCCATGTCCGGCACGAGGCCCCATTTCAATTCCATGATGGCGCAGCGTGTATCGGGATGCACGAACCGAATGTCGGCGCCGGACAGGATCTGGAAGCCGCCGCCAAAGGCAACGCCATGCGCCGCCGCGATGACCGGCGCCGGAATTTCGCGCCAGCCCCAGGCCACATGCTGGGCGCGATTGGCAATGCCATGCGTGCGCTCGGCCAGCGTGCTGGCCTTGCTGCCTGTGACGCTCTTGGCGCCATCGCTGCCGGAATCACTGCCGAGGCTGGACAGGTCGAGCCCGGCGCAGAAGGCGCGCCCCTCCCCCGAGACAACCACGACGCGCAGGCCCTTNGTCTCTTTCAACTGGGCNATCGCCTCATTGATGCCGTCAAACATGGCGGGGTCGAGGGCNTTCATCTTGTCGGTGCGAATGAAGCGGACATCGGCAATGCCATCGTCCAGCATGGTGATTGAGACCCGGTCTTTCATGACTCTGTTCCTGATCTGGTGGCGTTTCCTTTCGTAAAAGTGCGCCAGCGGGGCCCCGCGTCAAGCGCCCGCGCTTCCTCACGTCGCGTAAGTGCGCTATGGCGGAGGTATGACGGATCTTGGCTCTTCTGACCGCCTTGCTGCGGCCCTCGCTCATCTCGGCAGCACAATCGACGCGCGCGCGAAGGAAGGTGATGCCTCAAAATCCTGGACGGCTAAGCTGCTGGCCAAGGGGCCGGAATCCTGCGCGGAAAAGGTGCATGAGGAAGGCATGGAGCTGGCCGAAGCGGTGCGCCGCGAGAGTGATGCGAACGTCGCCAGCGAGGCGGCAGATGTACTCTACCACGCTTTCGTCGCGCTGCGCTCCCGCGGTGTGAGCCTCGATGATGTGGCCGCCGCATTGGAAAAGCGGCAGGGCATCAGCGGGATTGACGAGAAGGCCAGTCGCTAGACGCTGAACGCCCGGCGAACGAGCGAGGGCGCAATCGGGGACACAGTGTGCCCGATCATCGAAAGCCCATAATAGGTGGTCGCGAGCCCCTTGGCGACGAGACGCCCCCGCGCGCCGAGCTTCATACCATCGGCCCCTTCGTCGATGCGCCTGAACGCACCTGAGAGATTCCACTTCGCCTTGCGCAGCGGGAACAGAGACGGACGCGGATCAGACTGCGGCCGGAGCGTCTGGTCCATCAACCAGGCATCATGGCCATCAATGACGGCACGCTTCAGAAAGTGGCCGAGGCCATTTGGCGGCGGATGGGAAACGCGCGCGGCCGGACAGATCTCGATCTGTTCTCCTGTCTTGCGCAACTGGTCGGCCAGCACATAGCAGCGCCCCCGCACCAGGTCGCTGTCCGGGAACGGTGCGCGGAGAAAGGTTTCCCGCTCGATCAGGAAATTGTTGGCAAAGAAGCGATCGCTTTCAAAAGCCTCTGTCGCAGGCGACCGCGGCGGGAAGAACCAGAACAGGGCGAAGGCCCGGTCCAGCAGGTTGACAGGTTCGACATAGGTCTGGCCGCCGACAATGACCGCATTGCTGCTGCGACGAGCTTCCAGCAACGTTTCAAGCCAGCCCTCTTCNGGCACGACATCACTGTCGATGAAACATAGCCANGGCCGCGTCGCGAGGGTCGCGCCAAGATTCTTCTGCTCGTANTATTCCAGATCGTGGGCGGCTTCGATGCGGATCTCGGCGCGCGCCTCCGGATNCCAGGCCGAATCCACGAATTGCTTCAGGGCGCTTGAATCAATGGCCTCTGGATCATGCAGGATCAGGATTTCGGCAGGGTCCGCAAACCGGTCAGCCAGGGCCGCAATCTGTCCGGACACACATTCGAGCATGTCTGCGGCGCGATCCGCCTCCGCGAGCTTGGCGTTCTCCCATTCCATGATGACCGAAAGGCCGGGATACCTTGTCATAAAATCTGTTCCTGCCTACCGGGACACCTTATCGCGAAAGCAATATCCGCGCCAAGCAAGGCGAATGTGCCAGCGAGGCGGGAAATCCGGACACATGCGCGAATATTCAGCGCGCTACACCTCTCTCGGCGGTTTCAGGCGGCGTTTNGTCTGGTGGGTGTCGGCCTTGTCGCCGGTGGGTTTTTCGCCGCGCATATAGTGGCGCTGCCAGCGTTCTTTCATGGCGTTTTCCTCGCCACCCGCGAGACGCGTATTGAAATCAGCGCGGCTGTCGCGCCACGCGTCATATTCCTTCACCAGCTCCTCATTCGAGCGTAGCAATTTCCGCTCCGGCTCGATCTCTTCCAGCTTCTTGTGTTCCATCAGCGTGATGAAGGCGAAGGGCTCGCCCTTTTCGAAGATCACNTCGCCAGGGCGGGTCATCTGCCAGTTCATCGTGAACGGAAACGGTAGCCAGTCTGTCTCAACGAGGCCTGTCAGCGGGTAGATGCCATCCTTCGGCCAGTTTGGCGGGCCGGTGACCCAGACGCCCCAGCCGGGCGGCGTGCGGAACAGATGGCCTGTATGGAAAGTGACGATTCCGCGCATGAAATGAGCATCGGCAAAGCTGGCGATGGCGTTCGGATCCCCGCGGGTCAGCAGCTGGATGTCTTCATTCCGGTTGCCGCCATTCCACTTGATCTTGATGTCCATCGGGCACAGCAATTCCCAGCCCGTGGCGTTTGCCATGGTCAGCGGCAGGCAGCGATAGGGATGGCGATCCGTGAACGCATCCATCCAGTCGCGATTGGAGCGCGCGGGCACAAGGTCTGGCGCGACATCATAGATCTTGTAGCAGTCGAGGTGCATGGAAGCGGTATCCGGGGCAAAGCTTGACGAGGCCTCAAGTCTTGGCCCAAACGGCGCCATGACTGCAACCCCCGATGATCTGTTCGCCTATCTGGATGAGTTGGGCATTGCCCACACCACGCACTGGCACGCGCCCGTCTTCACCGTGGAGGAAGGCCGGGACCTGAAAGCGTCGATGCCGGGCGGGCATACGAAGAACCTGTTCCTGACCGACAAGGATGGCACCATCATCCTGATTGCAGCGGAGGCGCACTCACAGTTGAAGCTGAACCGGCTGCACCGGCTGATCGGCACGCGGCGGCTTTCCTTTGGCGCGCCGGAATTGATGGAAGAGGTTCTGGGCGTCACACCGGGATCCGTTACGGCGTTCGCGTTGATGAATGACCGGGAAGGACGCGTGCGCTTTCTGGTGGATGCGGCCCTGATGGCGCATGATCCGGTGAACTTCCACCCGCTGACCAATACAGGCACAACGGCCATCGCGCGGGACGACCTGGAAGTATTCGCGCGCGCAACGGGACACGGGTTCGAAGTGGTGGACTTCACCCAATTGCTGGACGAGGGCTGATCCCATGCCCCAAAAAGGGAGGGGCCGCCCATGACAGGCGACCCCGGGGATTGACTTGCTGAAAAGTCTTTTGACTGACTAATCGAATGTATATTTCAGACGCACACCCATCGAGCGCGGTGCGCCGACGTGCGTGTAGTAGGTACGCTGATAGACTGGACCGCCGAGATCATCGGACAGAACCTGATTGTAGAGATTCGTGCCGACGACGCCGGTTTCGTAGAACTCATCGAACAGATTGTTCACGAAGAAGGTCGCCTGCCAGTCACCCGTGTCATACACCGCGGATACGTTAGCCAGCCCAAAGGAATCCAGCGTCAGGCCATCGCCGAGTCCACCGGTCCGGCTGAGCACGTCGCCCTGCCATGTGTAGCCGGCATTGAACGCAAGTTCGCCATCTGCAAACGGCATGACATAGGTACCGAAAACGGACAGCTGGTCTTCAGGTGAGCCCGGAAGGCGGTCGCCATCGCTGCCATCCAGAAGGACTGTGCCAAAGCCTGGAGGCGAAATGGTACCGACAAGACCCGGCGCATCAGCCGTCAGTTTGGCCTCAGTGTGACTGTAGCTGCCGCGGACAGACAGGTTTTCGTTTACAGCCCAGGCTCCACTGACTTCGAAGCCTTTTGATTCCGCACCTTCGGCGTTCACCGTGATCGGAATGGATGCGTTGATCGTAGCGGAGGTGAGCTGCGGATCGGACCATTCGATGAAGTAGACGGCACCGTTCAGCGTCACCCGGCCATCCATGAGTGTTGATTTGAATCCAAGCTCATAATTGGTTGTGGTGTCAGGACCGTACTGCGACTCATCCCGTGTGGAGATATCGCCCGCACCCGGCCCGAATTGCTGTCCCGGCAACAGCGCACAGGCGCCCTGCTGGTTGTCTGTCGGATCATAATCCGGGCAGACGCCGATACCGTTTGAGTTACCGATACGATAACCTTCACTGACCGTGAAATAGCCAAGAATATCGTCAGTGAACTCATAAGACGTGTTGAACTTGAAAAGTGTTCCGTCGTCTGACTGGCTGGTGCGTTCGGTACCGTTGGGGCTGCCGGCCGCAAAGTCAGACTTCAGGCTGTTTTCCAGATCATTGATGCCGACCGGCTGCAGATAGTCCGGGCCACTGTCAAACAAGGGGAAATCCACATCACTGAAGGATTCAAGATCGTACTCATAGTAGCGACCGCCAACCGTGACGGTCCACTTGTCTGTGATCTCAAACCCGATTTCACCGAACAGAGCCATTTCCTCAAGCTCGGAGAAGAACTGGGAATAGTATTCCAGATCGTCCGGACGGTCGAAACCAACATAGTCCGCATAGCCCGGCGTGTATTCTTGTGAATACGACGTGACGTCTGAGTTGTTGTAGAACGCGCCAATGATCCAGTTGAATCGGCTTTCCGTCGTCGAGACGAGGCGGACCTCCTGGTTGAAGGTGTTTTCACGGCCCTTCTCATGCGTGAAGGAGGTGAAGGTCGGGAACAACTCATAGCTGTATTCCAGAGAGATCAGCAGATCTGTCTGGTCGCGCTGGCCATCATCGTCGAAGCGGGAATAACCTGTCGCAGAGGTCAGTTCCGCAAAGCCGAGATCAGCTGTCAGCTCAAGCGCGAGCAGCTGGTTCGTGATCTCGTTCGGCTCTTCGACGCGCTTGGCCAGNTCATACTTGCCGGTNTNGAGCGTNTTGCGCCAGCTGGAGCCTTGGCGGCCATCAATGTCCGACTTCTGATAGTAATAGGTTGCCGTACCATCGAGCCAGTCGAGCGGCTCCCAGCGCGCAGCAAGGCGCCCAGACACGGTCCGTTCACCATTCGCGTCGGTGACGCCGCGCAGATTCGCAGCCACGTCAGACG
This sequence comes from Hyphomonas sp. TMED31, assembly GCF_002172815.1. Classification (NCBI taxonomy): domain Bacteria; kingdom Pseudomonadati; phylum Pseudomonadota; class Alphaproteobacteria; order Hyphomonadales; family Hyphomonadaceae; genus Hyphomonas; species Hyphomonas sp. TMED31. The sequence continues at coordinate 5,673 of NZ_NHCK01000085.1, forward strand.
GATCGGAAAAATCCGGATCCGGGTCAGACACGCCGATTTCCTGAACGATATAAGGATAATCGATGAAGCCGGAATCGTCTTCAAAGTCGATCGAACCTCGGATGGCAAAGTTTGGCGCCAGAGCCTTGTTGAAGGTAAGGCCAGTCTCATAGCTGAGGGATGCGGCCTCGGAATACTTCGAGACTTCAGAGCGCACTTCGAGAAGATCACCGCCGAAATCCGGCTTGTTCGGAATGTAGCGAATCGCGCCGCCCAGCGTACCCGCACCATAGAGTGTGCCCTGTGGCCCAAGCAGAACTTCGACACGCTGCATGTCGTTCAGCTTCAGGTCCACGAACAACGGAATTTCGCCAATATAGGTTGCGACCGTGCCGCCGCCATCATTGTTGCCATCGCCGGAGCCGAGGCCATCCGCATTCAGGCCGCGCACGATCAACGGGTTGCCCTGACGGCCCCCGCGATCCACCACGTTGATACCGGGCACGTAGGACAGCATATCGGACAGTTCGTCGAAGCCCTGCTCCTCGATCTGTTCGCCGCCAACCGCTGCAATGTTCAACGGAATGTCCTGAACGCTTTCGGCGCGGCGAGTTGCCGTTACAGTGATTGTCTGCGCGCGCAGTTCGCTGNCGCCTGAGGCGTCTTCCTGGGCATTGGCGCCCATGACCAGGCCCGTCGCAAGTACGGCGAGGCTGGTCTGTCTTAACAAGCTGGATTTCGACATAAAATTCTCCTTAAGTTCCTACCTCACCTTCCTGAGCAGGACATCGGAGGGACCCCTCCCTCACGCCGCCGTCCCATACGGCAGCACGATTGTTCCCAAGGAGTAAGATTTTTGGCACGCCTGTGCGTCACCCGTCTGCAGAACAGGATGAAAGGAGCACAGCTCTGACCAATAATTGGGCAAATTCACCGCAAAGCGCCCTGCTAGACGAGGCAGCCGCCATGCTGGCCAGACAGGAATACCGGGAGGCGCATGGATTGTGCATGAAAGCGCTGCAGGCTGACCCGGCAGAGTCGCGCGCCTTTTACCTGCTTGGCATTCTCTCGGCGGACCATTCAAATCATTCAAAAGCGATTGAGCTGTTTGACCGGGCTCTGGCGGTGGGGACACCCCGTTCGGACATTCTGGCGCAGAAGGCCCGGTGCCAGATCGCCCTGCTCCAGCGGGAAGAAGCTGTACAAAGCGCTGAGGCGGCGGCGAAGCTGGAACCGGATGACGCGTTCACGCTGGACACGCTTGGTGTCGTCTTCAGCCGGGCCGGCCTGCACGCGCGGTCCCTAGGTTTTTACCAGCGTGCCACGGATGCGGCGTCGGATGTGGCGGCCTATCACTACAATCATGGCGCGGCACTACAGTTTGCCGGGCGTATGGATGAAGCGCGCGATGCCTACCGCACATGTCTTGCGCTGGACCCTTCCGATACGCGGGCGCGCGCAGCCATTGTGCAGATCACGAAACAGACAGAAAGTCAGAACGAGATCGCTCAGCTGGAGCAGGTTTTCCCGTCGATTGCGGACGATGCCGATGACGCCCTGCGCATCGGCCATGCACTCGCCAAGGCGCATGAAGACCTCAACCGTCCGGCAGATGCGATGCACTGGCTAGCGCGCGCGAAGGCCGTAAAATGGGCGGGCCTGCACCATGACGAGGCGTTCGATGCGGCTGTGTTCGAGGCTGCAAAGCGCGCGGCGGATGAGCCGGGAGCTGGCGGTTTTTCCGATGCTGCGCCGATCTTCATCGTGGGGATGCCCCGCACCGGCACAACTTTGGTCGACCGGATCCTCTCCAGTCACAGCGAGGTCACCTCAGCCGGGGAACTTGCCGATTTCGGCCTCGCCCTGAAGCAATTGTCGGGCACGCAGTCGAACTATGTGCTCGATGCGGAAACACTGAATGCTGCGGCTCGGGTGGATGCCACGACGGTGGGCCGTTGGGGCTCTGGTCTCAGGCCGGGCCATGCTGATACGGTGCTCTGGGGGGCACGTGATTGCAGCGAACTCGACCGCAGTGTTGGCCTTGGCGCGAGGGCTATTCCGCCCAATGACGAACTGACGGACACGAACCGACGGACA
>NZ_NHCK01000086.1:0-15999 GCF_002172815.1 Hyphomonas sp. TMED31
TGGAGACGAGGCGTGGCCGCAATTCAGGTTTCACACCGGGCGCAGACGGGGCCTGGGCCTCGAGCGACTCCAGCAAGGATCGCAGATCCTGCTCCTTCGCGCCGATTTCTGCCGCCCGGGCCTTCAGCGCAGCGATGTCTCCGGACAAGTCTTCGAAATTGCCGCGCTTGGCTGCGGCCAGCCGCTCGATCTCGACTTGTTTCAGCGCAAGGGTGGCCTCCGCTGCTTCCAGTCTCGCCTTTTCGCCCCGGATACGCCGCTCCAGTTCGTTCAGCCATTCGATTTCGGTTGCTAGTTCTTCTGATTGGGAGGCAAGACGCGGCGTCGTTTCGCTCATCAGAATCGCACGGCGCACAGCGGTATTTGCCTTATTGGGGGATACAATCAGCGCAGGTGGCTTGCGCCTGTTCGATGCGGCGAGCGCGGCAAGCAGATCTTCAAGTGCCTGCCGGTTCTCAAGCAATTTCATTTGCGCCGACACACGCCGCGTCCCGAGATCGATCAGGGATTTTTCGGCACTCGAAGCCTGTTCTTCCCGGCGCTGGGATTCCATTGCCGCCGCGATCAGCTGCGTATCAATATTCTTGATGTCGCTGAGGGCTGTCTCGCCAGCGCTTTCGAGCGCCTCCAGCTTGCGCTCTGCCGCAACGCGCTCAGCTTCCAGCGCGTCGAGCTCTTCACGCGAAAACGTCTCCGGCATCGCCGCCGTCAGGGCGAACGCAGAAAACAGGAACACAAGAGACCGGCACGTCGCGCGCATCCTGCCCTTATCGCAGCTGGTCATGACTTCAATATTAACCAAGTTGCCTCAACGCTGCCTCGATTGCTGTCAGCTCATCCGACACCAAAGCGCAATGGACGGCGTAGTCAGATGGATCAAAGGCTGGCGCAACTTCCAGGAAATGCCGGATCAGGATCACGCAAGTGTTCGCGTCTCCCACGATAGACGCCGCGCGGTCCCCTGCCCCTCCGTGAAGCACATCATTTCGATAGGCCGCCAGTCTCAAGACCGCTTCGATCTGGCGCGCCGTTGCCGGCAATTGTTCCGGCGGCAGCAGAAACTCGTCAGAGCGAGCGCGGCGCAGCAACAGTTTCAAAGGCGCCACCTTCGTCGGCGACTTCAGGTCCAGCGTGTCGGCATCGTTTGCCGTCTCATAGGCTGACAGCGCCGCGATGGCTGCGCATTTCAGCGCAGTAACAAGACCGACGCTCACCCAACGCCAGCGCTCCGGGTCGCGCTCGACCTCAGCCACTTCCCGCCTCGCCAGTTTCAGCGCCTCCAAGGCACCTGCCAGAGCTGGCGTGATCTTGTCAGCAGCCGCCACGCGAGGCGCCTATTCTGTGCCCACTGGGCTCATCGGCTCGTTTCGGAAATTCCAGCCTGTGTCGGCTGCGATATAGGTGAACGCCGCGTACACAGCCACGTTCTGGCGGAACTCCTCGGCGTCGATCTTGTCGAAAGTGTCGTCTGGCGTGTGGTGATAGTCGAAATAGTCACGGCCGTCCTGACCGGGCGTTACGACTGGCACCCCTGCCCGGCGCAACACGCCGATGTCCGGCCCGCCACCAGCGGCATTGTCACCTGGCGAAACACCCAGAGGCATCAGAACCTCTTTCATGATCGCCGCATAGGGCAAAGCAGAGTCGCCAAAATTCGTCTGGAACCGCCAGATGCGCCCTGCCCCGAAATCGCTTTCAGCTGCCAGTACGTGCNGGTCGAGCTCCTCAGCATGCTGGCGGGCATATGCCGCGCCGCCGAACAGGCCGACCTCTTCTGAACCATAGAGAACCACACGGATCGTACGGCGCGGTTTGGTCGGCAGATCCGCGATCAGCTTTGCCGCACCGACAACGATGCCGCACCCGGCGCCATCGTCCAGTGCACCTGTGCCCAGATCCCAGCTATCGAGGTGGCATCCGATCAGGACGATCTCGTCTTTCAGGTCCGTTCCCTCGATTTCAGCAATCACATTTCCTGACGGCGCAGCATCGGCATACTCCACCCCGATATCCAGATTCACCGAGACAGGCCCCCGCGCGAGCAGGCGGGTCAGCTGGTCTGCATCCGGGCCGGAAAGCGCGGCTGCCGGNAGATCGCCAAGCGCGCCCTCGCGTGACATGCCGCCGGTATGGGGCATGCGACGCGGCTGGGTTCCCACAGACCGGATAAGACANGCGACACCGCCCTTTTCAGCCGCAGCCTTGGCGCAACCGCTACGCTTGCGCACGGCCAGCCCATAGCCCGCTCCATTCTGCGTCTTGTACATATGCTCGTCTATGAACGCGATCTTGCCTTTGATGGTGGCAGGGTCAGCGGCCTGCAGCTCCGCGAGCGATTCAAAACGCACAAGTTCCGCTTCCAGTCCGCCTTGCGGCGTCGCGCGGCTGCCGCCCAAGGCCGTGATGACGAGATCCTGTGCATTTGGCCCGGTAACGCGCGCACTTTCCCGCGTCCGTGCCCAGTACGGAATGGTGAAGTCTTCCACGCGCACAGCGTCAAAGCCCAGCTCCTTGAGTTCATTGATCGACCAGACACGCGCCCGCGCCTCATCAGGCGATCCGGCGAGCCTGGCGCCGATCTCCGTGGTCAGATCCTCGACGAATTTCAGGCCGACATCATCCNGAAGGCCGGCATCGATCAGGCCTTGCGTGGTCGCGGCAATGTCTTCCGGAAGCGCAACGTCCTGCGCCAGTGATGCCTGCCCACACAGTATCCACGCGCTCGCAAGCACACTCGCNATTGCCCTGNGGTNCTTCATCGCTTTCCTCCTGCCAGTCCCACGTNGCATGAAGCTTACAAGGCAAGACGGCGCGATGAACACCCCTCTCCTAGAGTTGGGCTGCAATATGCAGCACGATCTCCATGGCGGGCCGGTCCTTGTAACTCTCTTCGCGCAGAACAGCGCGGACCGAGCGATCGGTGTCCACGAAGAAGATCGCCGGGTGCGGCACGCCATAGTAGCGAGAACCGGGAGTCATCCCCTCATTGAGGAGGTTAAAGTCCTTGATGGCCTGAGACTCCGGATCGGATGCGAATTCATAAGAAAGGCCATGCTTTTCCGAGAACTCAGCCAGCAACTCGGAATCATCATAGGAAACTGCCACGAGCGGCCATCCTAGCTCAGACAATTCCCCTGCAATTTCGTCGATCTGCTTCAGTTGTTTCTGGCAATAAGGACACCAGTCTACCGACCGGACAAACACAATTGCGGCGCCCTTCTCCCCCATCAGTTCAGGCAGGTCAGCAATGACCCCATCCGCGCGAACCAGTTCGACATGCGGAACAGTCTGACCGATGGCGAGGCCGACATCCGGCGTGGGGATGGCAGGCGCAGTCGCGCTTTCCTCTGCGTGCATCTCGACAGTTTCGCGCGCGCTTGCGGGTAAGGCGGTCAAAGCGATTGCGAGGCTGNGCAGAATTGTACGGATCATGGGNCGTCTCCTGAAATCTCCGATGAGGCTTAAGCGCCCGGAACGCCGCTGGCGAGACGAAATGCCCNCACCTCACAGAGGCTTGATCAGGCGTGAGCGCGACGCGCCCGCCACTCATCGGCCGTTTGTCCGTAGACATCCCACATCATGCCNTCGAAAGGTGGCGGAGTCTTTTCCTTGCGCAGATACCGGCTGCCAAGGCGTTCTGCCACGCGGATGGAGCCCACATTCTCCGGCAGGATTGTGTGAATGATCTCGGTCCAGCCGAGGATATCGACCACATAGTCCATCGCNGCCGACGCNCCCTCAGTGGCGTAGCCCTTCCCCCANGCCNAGCGCGCAAGCCCCCAGCCAATCTCGGTACCGGGCCATCCAGCCGGACGCCACGGCCCGAGCCTGCCAACCCANGCACCTGTCGACTTCTCGATCACAGANAACATGGAGANNCCTTCGATCGTCCACGCGCCCGCCATGCCGCAGACAGACCGCCAGGTCAGTTCAGGCCCCTGAACGCCGCCGAGGTGCGCCATGACTTCTGGATCGGAATGAAAGGCATTCCAGGCNGGTAGATCTTCTTTGGCCGGAGGTCGCAGGACGAGACGTTCCGTCTCCAGGATTGGACCAATCGCCATGACAATCTCCCTCTGCGGCACAATGAAAAAAAGCCCCGCCTTGCAGGCGGGGCTTCATCTAAATGCGTTACGCCGATCTGACTAGTCGCGGCCCGACATGATGGCGAGCAGGAACTGGAACATGTTCACGAAATCCAGGTACAGGCTGAGTGCACCGAACGTGGTGGCAACNGCCATTGCGCGGGCATTGCCGGCAATCTGGAAGTACATGTTCTTCAGGCGTTGCGTGTCNTAGGCGGTGAGGCCAGCAAATACGAGCAGACCGACCACGGANATCACCATGTGGAACATGCTCGACTTGAAGATGAACATGTTCAGGACCGACGCCACGATCACGCCAATGACGCCCATGATCAGGAATACGCCGAGTCCGGAAAGGTCACGTTTGGTTGTGTAGCCGTAGAGCGACAGGCCCCCGAACGCGATGGCCGTGGTCAGGAAAGCCTTTGACACGATCAACATGCCGTCCGGCTGGCGCGCGTACACATAGACGATAGCGCCCATGCCGACACCAATCAGCGAGACGACCGACCAGTAGACGAGATTGGCCGCCGTCGGCGACGGATTCTTCATCACAAAGCCGGACAGAAGCAGGATTGCCAGCGGGGCAAACATGATGACAAGGCCGATCGGCCCGGTCAGAAGTGTGAGGGTGACGCTTTCCGGTACGAGCGCACCGAAGGCATAGGCCAGCGCCGCAGTCAGCAGCAGGCCGAGCGCCATCTTGTTGTAGACGCCCAGCATGAAGCTGCGCAGGCCCTCATTGACCGACATGTCCATCGTCTGGCCAGTCGGCCNCGGCGAATAGGCACGATTAAAGTCATTCATAGGTAGATTACCCTTTCTGTGTGATCGGCGGGGATTTCCCCGCCAAACTTACTGTGAATATGGGTGAGACCAGCGATTTTCGCAAGCTGAACCGGTAGATGANCCGAACGGGCTTTTCAGGCCTGCAAAGTCCCACCACACATCAAAAGGCCAGCGTAATTNGCAGAAACTGCTAGTAATTGATACTGTTTGATTGATTTCCGCCTAATCAAAGCTTCAAACGAGTAGTATTCGCTATTTAGTGCTGCTCTCAACTTCGTGTTGTCCATTGACTTGGTTTTGACCAAGGTTAATTTTCGTGTTCTGGCGCATTTCCAACAGTGGGGGCGCTTAGAATGAAGGGGACGTAAATGGCAGACGCATCAGAATATGCCGAAAATATCAAGAAATATGCGAACGGTTACAATCAGGCCGCCGCTGAAAAAATCGTGGGACGTTTGGGAATTGCTCTTCGCAATCGGGATAGCTCGATTGTGGCGTGCAGCGATTCNGGTGAACTGGACCGCATCCGGGAAAAGTGGTGCCGTGGCAAGCTGGGGCTGCCGCACACACAGGGCGAGTTGGACGACGCGATCAAGGCTGTTTGCGACAAGATGAGCGCTGAAGGCGGAAACAAATCCCGCGTCACGTTCTACTACCTGCTGGCCGAACATTTCGGCAAGCTGGACGCATTGGCCGGCTGATACTGCCGACAATCAATCTTCCTGGAAGCCCGGCCCGCGCGCCGGGTTTTCTTTTTGCGCAGAACAGGCTTCAACCCAGTCATGTATAGATTGTTTGCTGCCATTGCCGTCCCGGACCAGCTCCATCCCGGCTTGATGGAAACTCAGACCGGGCTTTCCGGCGCGAGCTGGCGACCGGAAGAAAATTTCCACATCACGCTCCGCTTTTTCGGAGACGTCTCGCATACGGACGCACGGGATCTCGACGAGCTGCTCGCCGCCATCTCTTGTNCGCCGTTTGAATTGTCCCTCGAAGGCATGGGCTGGTTTGGACGCCGGGAACCATCAGCGGTCTGGGCCCGTGTGCGAGAAAGTGATCCCTTGCGCGCGCTCTCTGCCAAGTGCGATCAGGCGGCACGGCGTCTCGGCCTGCCATTGGATCGTCGCCCGTTCACGCCCCACGTGACCCTTGCCTATCTGCACGGCACGCCACTGGACGAGACCCGCGTCTGGGTCGAACGCCACCACGCCTATCGCAGCGGATCCTTCTGGGTAGAAGGCTTCCACCTCTACTCCAGCCACATGGGCAACGGCCCCAGCCGATATGTCGCGGAAGCTGACTACATACTGGAGTGACCCTGCGTCGCAGCGACTGACATAGATTAGTGCAGCCAAGAAAGTTCCTGATATGTTCTCATATCAACAGGAGCAGGATCATGGCGCGCCGCACCCTTATTCAGAAACTGGAAATTCTCGCAGACGCGGCAAAGTACGACGCGTCATGCGCGTCATCCGGATCAAGGAAACGAAACTCGGTTGGCACGAACGGGATTGGCTCAACAGAAGGCATGGGGATTTGCCACTCCTATGCCCCTGATGGTCGTTGCATATCACTGCTGAAAATACTGCTGACGAATTTTTGCATCTTCGACTGCCGCTACTGCATCAATCGGTCGTCTTCGAACGTACAACGCGAGCGGTTTTCCGTTAAAGAAGTCGTCAAACTGACCCTCGACTTCTACAAACGCAACTATATTGAAGGGCTCTTTCTCTCCTCCGGAATTATCCGTTCGCCGAATTACACAATGGAGCAATTGCTGGAGGTGGCCCGCAGCCTTCGCGAGGATCATGGCTTTCGCGGCTACATCCACTTGAAAACGATCGCCGAGGCAGATCCGGAACTGATCCGGCTGGCCGGCAAACATGCGGACCGATTGTCGGTGAATGTGGAGCTGCCATCCGAACAGGGACTGACGCACTACGCCCCGGAGAAAAGCGGACAGACCATTCGCAAGGCGATGGCGGATATCCGCTATGAGATTGATAACGTAAAGGACGCGAAAGCCAGCCGTATCCTGAAACGCGCAAAACCTCCGGCGTTTGCGCCCGGTGGACAATCCACACAAATGATTGTCGGCGCAGATGCCTCCAGTGACGCCGACATTCTCAACTCCTCCGCCCGGCTCTATGCGGGCTATGGCCTGAAGCGCGTCTATTATTCCGCCTACAGCCCGGTTCCAGACGCCAGCGCGGACCTACCGCCCATCCGCCCTCCCCTGATCCGGGAACACCGGCTTTACCAGGCCGATTGGATGTTCCGTTTCTATGGGTTCACGACGGCGGAAATCACATCGGTTGCTGACAATGGCATGCTGGACCTCGACGTGGACCCGAAGCTCTCCTGGGCCCTGCGGAATCGCGGCCTGTTCCCGATGGATATCAACCGGGCGAGCTATCAGGAGTTGCTACGCATACCGGGCCTGGGCCCAACCAGTGCCAAACGCATCGTCGCCGCGCGGCGCCACACCCGGCTGACATTAGATGATCTCGGCCGAATCGTTCGCAGCCTGAAAACTGTTCGCCCCTTCATTACGGCATCCGGATGGTCACCCGGAAAGCTGACAGATACGGCGGACCTGAAGCAGCGATTCCTTCCAGCGCCCAAGCAGCTGGACCTGTTCACATGATCGCCGCCGAGTTGGAACATGAAACGGATTTCGAAGGATGGCGACGACTCGCACGCGGCCTTCTAGCCGAAGCCATTGCTCCGGATGCGGTCGACTGGAAGATACAGGGCGCACCCAGCGATCTCTTGTCCGCTGCCACATTCCAAACATCCGCCGCCAAGCCGGCATCTCCGATGCGCGTTTCAAAGCGCTTCATAGATTTGGCGCGCCGCACCATTTGTCATACCGACCCGCAGCGATTTGCCCGTCTCTATCGCATTCTGTTCCGCCTGCAGGCGCGCACATTGCACATTGATCAGATAACAGACGATGACATTCGCTGGCTCATGTCCAGCGACAAGGCGGTACGCCGGGATATCCACAAGACCCATGCCTTTGTCCGGTTCCGGGAGACGGGAACCGATCCAGATGGTCGGGAGACCTTCGCGGCGTGGTTCGAGCCGACCCATCGCACGCTGGAGCTTAGCGCGCCCTTCTTCCAGCGCCGGTTTCCAAACATGGACTGGATTATCGTCACGCCGGACCGAACCGCCTGTTGGGATGGGCGCTCACTACGCTTCAGCGAGGGTGGCCAGCGATCCGACGTTCCGCCAGATGACGCCGTGGAGGACCAATGGCGCACCTATTTCCGCTCCATCTTCAATCCGGCGCGCTTGAAGATCAGTGCGATGACATCGGAAATGCCACGAAAGTACTGGAAGAATTTGCCGGAAGCGGATTTGATCCCCGAACTGATCGCGACGGCGCCGACCCGAGCCCGCTCCATGCAGGCTCAGCCGCTCCAAGCCCCCAATCCGCTGGCCACACATCTGGACCGCCAACGCGCCGCTCAAGCCGCCCCTGCCCCGACGCTGGAAACGTTCGCCGGAATCCGCTCGGCAATCTCTGCGTGCCAGCGGTGTCCGCTCTACAAGGACGCATCCCAAAGCGTGCCGGGCGAAGGGCCTGAAGACGCACGATTGATGATCGTGGGAGAGCAACCTGGCGATCAGGAAGACNTTGCCGGACGCCCCTTCATGGGGCCTGCCGGACAATTGCTCGACACGATGCTGGCCGAAGCCGGGCTGGACAGGGGCGCGGCCTATGTCACCAATGCCGTCAAGCATTTCAAATTCACGCCGCGCGGCAAGCGACGCATGCACCAGCGGCCAAATGCCGGAGAAATCGATACATGTCGCTGGTGGCTCGACCTGGAACGCCAGCAGGTTCAACCGGATCTGATCATNGCGCTTGGCGCAAGCGCTGCACGAGGCGTGCTCGGTCACTCAGTCAAAATATCAGATGTGCGCGGAAAAATTCAGCNNGTCCCCGGCGGGGCATCCTTGCTCGTGACGGTCCATCCCGCCTATCTCCTCCGCCTGCCAGACGCGGACCGCGCCCTGACCGAACGCCAACATTTCGCGCAGGATCTACTAATGGCACGCTCATTTCTGAACGGCGCCGTGAAGGGAACGAATTGCCGGGAAGAAAATGGTGCCGCTAAGGTGACTTGAACACCTGACCCCCGCATTACGAATGCGATGCTCTACCAGCTGAGCTATAGCGGCTTAAGNCCATTTNTGAAGNCNCGCCTCATACCGGTAGANGCNNCTNGGATTTCGCAAGACGCTTTTGTAGCTGTCCCTGCTGACCGGCGCGCCGGGCGTCAGTCGTCGTCGGTTACATAGTCAAGCGGCGGCATGCGTCGCTCATCCGGGGCCTTGGGCGTGGCGACATCGTCTTCCTCGCCCGGTGCTGGCAGGGCAACGACGCGGCCTGCTTCGAGCTCTCGCCCGAAGGATTCATAGCGCGGATGTACCAGGTCCCCGACATCGCCAAAGGCATACACTAGACGGCTCCAGTCTCTCTGGGAAAAGTCAAACGCCATCCCCTTCGGATCGAGGTCTGACCAGTCCGGCTCGCGCGAGGCTGAGACGGCCATCCGGCCCCAACGATCCGCTTCAGACGTATCGCCATAGCCTTTGAGCGCGCGTTCCATGAGCAGGCAGAGACGTGCTGTCGGCTTTTCCTCGACCAGCAGCGCCAGCGCCTTGATGGCAGCGGTCCAGTCCGCGGCATCCATCGACAGTTCAGCCTCAAGGATCCGGCTCTCGCGATGCTGTGGATTGGAATTGATCAGCGTCTTCAGGCGAGCCGCAATATTCTCTGGCGTGTCTTGGGGCACAAGACGGCGGGACAATTGCGCCAATGCCGGGTGCGGGCGCGCTTTCCAGCCGGTTTCCAGCACGGTCTGCGCCGATTTGGCCTTGTCATCCGTCATCAACTGCCGTGCGCCATGCCAGGCTGCCGGCGAAAAGGCTGGCGCCGAGCGCAGCGCTTCGGCAAGTTCCTTCTGCGCCTCCAGCTTGCTGCCAAGCGGCAAGCCGACGGCGCGGGCCGTATGCAACACGGCGCGGCGACGTCGCAGACTGTCGCCCTTGATCAGGCCGCGCTTCTCGCCAATCGACAGGGTTTCGAGCGCCTTGGTCCATTCGCCCCGCGATACCTGGAGATCAAACAGCGAATTGAAGGGCCAGTCGGCATTGGACTTGATGCCCAGCGCTTCGCGGGCGCGTGCTTCGGCCGTTTGCTGATCGCCGCGCTCGGCCGCTGCAGTGGCAGACCCGCGCAGGCCAGCGAGTTGCCCGCCCGGAAGGCGCGTCAGCTGGCCCCAGGCGCGTTCAGCCCCGGCCCAATCATCATTCGCTTCAGCAGCGCGCGCTTCGAGCAGCAATTGCAACCGCTCATCATCGGCATGCTTGGCCGCCTTTCTGGCAAGCTTCAGAGCTGTATTGGCATCGCCTGCCTCGGCGGCGAGCAGGCCTTCCGTCAACGCAGAGTTCGCCTTGCGCGTGCGCGACACCTGGCGGTTCTTTCCTATCTTGCCGGGCAGAATGAACAGGCCGCTGACGATCCACCACACGAAGGCGATCACCCCGCCCAATATCAGCAACAGGAAGGCTGCCAGGCCCGACTGGACCGATATCTCCTGTTCGCCATACGGGAATGTGACAGCCCCCGGCAGAGATAACGCCCACCAGGCAAATGTCGCAGCGACTGCAAACAGCAGCAGGATCAGGACAAACAGGACAATCCGGTTCATGGGGCGCTATTGTTTCCTTCAAGCAGGCGCTGTTGCAAGCTTTCGAGCGCCGTTTCCAAAGTGATGCGACGGTTTGCCTGTTCGGTCCAGTCAGCCATCTCGGACGCTGGGGCGCCGTCCAGCCGCTCGACCAGGGCAAGTGCCTCAGCGATCTCGCCTGCTGCCAGGGTCTCCTCGGCGCGCGCGAGAATCGCTTGCGGATCGCTGTCTTCACCGTCAATTCGGCGAACGCTGACTGCGTCCCCGAAAGCACGATTGAGCCAGGACAGCCCCTCTCCTCCGCCAGACAGAGCCGCCTCCGCGCGGCCTTTCGCTGCCTCGAAAGAGGTCTGCAGCTCAGCGACTGTGGGGGCACCATCATCAGCGATGGGCGTTAGCTGGCGCACAGAAGCGTCATTTGGAAACTGCGACCTCAGTGTCCGCAATTCGGGCGCAAAGCCGCCACCCCTGCGCGAGGCGGCCTCTATGGAAGATACCGCGCGCGCAACCTCCGCCGTTTGCACGGCCGCTTCCGCCGCGCCACGGGCCTTGGCCTCATCCTGCCGCATGCCTTCGATCAATCCGGCCAATTGTTCGGCATCCTGACGGCTGGAGAGTTTCGCCTCATTCAGATCATCACGCAGTTCCGCGAGCTGTGTTTCGAGCTCGATAACCCGCTCGACCTCAACGCCGTCCGGCGCTTCCTGCAATTGTTCCACCGATTGAGCCATGCGGTTCAGGCGGGTTTCGAGGCTGGCGACAGAACGCGACAAGTCTTCGGGGCTGACATCGCCCGAAGTGTCGACAGATTCCAGCGCCGCGACCCGTTGCGCTAGCTCCTGCAAGGCCTGATCGTCCACCTGACCGTCGGAAGCCGGATCGCGATCCGATAGCGCCTCAACCTCGGATGAGAGCGCCGCCAGATTGGTGCCCAGCCCATCCTGCTCCCGAATGGTTCGGGCAAGCCTGATGGAAATCTCCTCCTGACCGGCCTTCATCTCATCGAGTCGGCTTTCGACCATGCCGGGATTGGTTGAGGTATCCGCGATATAGCGTGTGCCCGCCATGCCGAGTATGCCGCCCAGTCCCGCCGCGAACAGGGACAGGATGGTTGCGCCCAGCCAGCCCGGTCCAGCAGACAAGCCACGCTTTCCACTCGCTGCCCCTTCGGGCGCTGGCTCGAAATCCGCATCTATTGGCTCGCTCGTGCCAATCGGATCGTCGTCAGGTGTGGCGTTTTCAGTCATGAATCCTGCTTTCCCTTCAGACGGGAGTTTCCGCCACATTCGCACAGACTATGGCGCCGATCAAAGCCCTTTGCTGGCCTCGCACAGCGCGGCGACAAGCGCGTCTTCATTCGGCCTGTCCGCTGCAATAATGCGGGATGCGCCAAGCGGTTTCAGCGGAGCTGCTGCGGCCTCCGAAATCGCAATCATTGTCCACGCTTCAGAGGCAAGCCCCATGGCAAGATCCACGAATGCGGTCGCCGCTTTCGCGGAGTGGATAAGCACAATCGCCTCCTCCCCTGAGCGCAAGGCATCGCTTGCCTCTTCCGAAAACGCCTGTGCGGGCACTGTCTCATACAAGGGCAAAAATCTCGCGTTGCGCCCGGCAGCCTTCAGGGTGGCCACCAAATTCCCGGCAGCGGCATCATTGGCCACATGCAGGAAGCCATCACCCTGATCTTCGGACGACAGGATCAGGCGGGCCAGATCGTCCGCATTGCCATCACCGGCGATAATCTTCTGGAATCCCGCGTCTTCAGCGGCGGCTGTGGTCGCGGGCCCGACACACCAAGCCGACACGTCAGCGACCTGCTCCGTGATCCCGCCAACAGCATCGACAAAATAGCGGACACCATTCGCACTGGTGAAAACGAGATTGTAAATTCCGCCCAGATCTGGCGCCACCGCATTCAACGGGCGCAAGGTCAGCATGGGGGACAGGATCGGGCTTAGCCCCTGCTCGCGCACACGCGCGACCGTTTCGGACGCGCCCGGCTCGGCCCGCGTCACGATGACGGGGGGCTTCACCATGCGCCACCAAAGGCCGGGAGCTCTCCCCCTGCCGCATCTTTGATCTTGCCCGCAAGCTCTGCCCCGAGCGCGGCGAGCGCATCCCGCGACGCATTCTTCGCGCAAGATCCGCTTGCGGACCAAGTCTGCTTGCCGTCCAGCGACAGAACTTCGCCCCGCATGAACCAGGTCTCGCCTTCGTCAAACGTATGCGCCGCGATAGGGGTCCGGCAACTTCCATCCAGCGCGGCCAGAAAGGCGCGCTCGATATGTGCGGCTGCCTCGGTCGGCGCGTGGTTCATCTTTGCAAAGGCCGCCGCCGCATCCTCTGGCAGGTCTTCCCGTGCCACGACACCGACGATGCCCTGTCCCGCTGCCGGTAGCATGTCGTCAAGCGGAATGGGATTGGCGAGATGTGCCATGCCGAGACGGGTCAGGCCCGCCATGGCGAGATACGTCGCGTCCGCCAGGCCGTCTTCGAGCTTGCGCATGCGTGTGGCGACATTGCCCCGGAAGGTCACGATCTCGACATCGGGGCGCTGGGCCAGTGTCTGCGCCTCCCGGCGGAGAGAGGCAGTCCCGACCCGCGCACCCTGTTTCAGGTCGGCGAGAGATTTCGCATGCGGCGACAGGAAGCCCTCGCGCGGATCTTCGCGTTCCGGAAACGCCACAAATCGCTGCCCGTCAGGCAACACAGACGGCACGTCTTTCAGGCTATGCACCGTGACATCGACCTCGCCACGATCCAGCGCCGCATCGAGTTCGCGGGTGAACAGGCCCTTGCCGCCCGCATCAATCAGCCGCTCGGTTGTCAATTGGTCGCCGGATGTCGTGAACGTCACGATCTCTCCACGCCAAGCGCCGCCGGAATGGATTTCGAGCGCCGCCGCCACTTGCCGCGCCTGCACAAGCGCCAGGGGAGATCCCCGCGTGCCGACACGGAGGACGCGCTGGTCATTGCGGGAAGTATCATCAGGAGAAATACGTGGATCAGTCATCCCCCTCCCCTAACGCCCATAAAGGCACTTGCCAATTGACACAGCGCCGCGGAAAGGAATACCAAGTCTTATCGTTATTCGAGAAAAATTTTCCGGAGTTCCCTCATGATCAAGCAAACCGCCACCGCGATTGCCCTTGCCCTCGCGCTGACCGCGTGCGGCCCAACCACGCCAGCCGCCGAACCGGACAAGCCCGAAATCACCGCCGAGGAGATGGCCGCGAACGGGGAACGCCTGAATGCCTGGTTCGACGCCAAGTATGAAGAAGAGCTGCAATTCAGCCCGGTTGGCCTGACATTTCTCGGCCGGAAGGACAAGAATGACCAGATCGATTGCTTCACCATCGAATGCTACAAGGAGCAGCTCGCCTGGCGCGTGGCCGCGACCGAAGAGATGGAGCGCGAGTTCGACTATGACGCGCTCTCACCCGCCGACAAGATTTCCTACGACATCTGGAAGTACCAGACCGAGCAAGAAGTCGCTGGCGACGCATACCTCTACAATGGCTATGTCTTTGATCAGATGAACGGACCGCAGGGCTTTGTCCCGACCTTCTTGATCAATTTCCATTCCGTGGACTCCGTGGAAGATCTGGACGCGCTGATCACCCGGATCAGCGAAAGTGGCCGCGCCATGAACGAAGCCATTGATCTGGCGCGCGAGTCTGCTGCGCGCGGCGTGCATGCGCCGAAATTCGCCTATGAAGGCGTGATCGACCAGTCGCAGAAAGTCATCACTGGCGCGCCGTTTACAGAGGGCGAAGACAGCGCCTTGTACGCGGACGTGAAGTCTGAAATTGCCAAGCTGAAAGAGTCCGGTGACCTGACCGAGGAAGAGGCGGACGCCAAGCTGGAACAAGCCCGCATCGCCCTCGTCGACTACTTCCTGCCCGCCTATGAAGCGATCATCGCCTTTGCCGAGGAAGACATGGCGAATTCGCCAGACTCCGACAAACCGGTCGGTGCGGACACGCAACCGGATGGCAAGGCATATTACAATCACCTCCTCGCCACGCAGACGACAACGAACCTGACCGCTGACGAGATCCACGAGATCGGCCTCAAGGAAGTGGCACGCATCCACGAAGAAATGGAAGCCATCAAGCAGGAAGTCGGTTTCGAAGGCACGTTGCAGGAATTCTTCACGATGCTGCGCGATTCCAAGGATGATGAGCGCTTCTACTATCCGAATACGGATGAGGGGCGTCAGGCCTATATCGACGACGCGACCCGCGACATCGAGAACATCAAGGAGAATTTGCCGGAATTCTTCGGTATCCTGCCGAAGGCCGACCTCGTCGTGAAGCGCGTGGAGCCGTTCCGTGAGCAGGATGGCGCAGCCCAGCACTACTATCCGGGCACGCCCGATGGCACGCGCCCTGGCATATACTATGCTCACCTTTCCGACATGACAGCGATGCCGAAGCGCGAACTGGAAGTGATCGCCTATCATGAGGGCATTCCGGGTCACCACATGCAGATCTCCATCGCGCAGGAACTGGAAGGCGTGCCGCAATTCCGTACCCAGGCCGGCTTCACCGCCTATATCGAAGGCTGGGCGCTTTATTCCGAATGGCTCGCCACGGAATTCCCGGACACCTACCAGAACCCCTACTCCGATTTCGGCCGGCTCGGCTCTGAAATCTGGCGCGCCATCCGGCTTGTCGTGGACACCGGGCTTCACTCCAAGGGCTGGACTGAGGAAGAAGCAGTCCAATACTTCCTGAACAATACAGCCATCACAGAGGCGCAGGCCCGCTCGGAGATCCAGCGCTACATCGTGATGCCGGGACAGGCGACCAGTTACAAGATCGGCATGATGAAGATCCAGCAGCTGCGCAAGAAGGCCGAAGACGAACTGGGCGACAAGTTCGACATCAAGGGCTTCCACGACACGGTTCTGGGTGGCGGTGCCATGCCACTGGAAATCCTCGAACGCAGGGTCGACCAGTGGATCGCGGAACAACAGGCGGCGTAATCTCCGCTGGAACCTGATCGTCCAACCGGGCGACGCGAGGGCAGGGCTTGCTTGAGGCAGGCCCTGCCCTACGCTTTTGGGCAGGGAGAAAACGCCATGAATCTAGACTTCAGCCCAGAGACCGAAACCTTTCGGCAGACGGTCCGCCGCTTCTTCGAGACCGAATTTCCGAAGGACATCATCGAGAAGAACCGCGCAGGGCTTGCCCTGAACACAGCAGAAGTCCGCCGGTCCGAAATGGCGCTCGGCGCAAAGGGCTGGCTCGCCAGTGCGTGGCCGGAGGAATATGGCGGCCCCGGCTGGTCGGTCGAGGAGCAATACGTCTTNGACGANGANCTNGANCGCGCCGGCGTGCCGACCGTCACGCCGATGGGCGTCNTCTATGTCGGCCCNGTNATCTACACATTCGGNTCNGANGNNCAGAANG
>NZ_NHCK01000086.1:16004-35470 GCF_002172815.1 Hyphomonas sp. TMED31
TGGCTGCCCGGCATNCGNGACGGCTCNGTNGGCTGGGCGCAGGGCTATTCCGANCCNGGNNCNGGNTCNGACCTNGCCTCNCTCCAGTTCAGCGCNNNNCTGGANAANGGCACCTANACGCTNAACGGCCACAAGATCTGGACGTCCGCNGCNCAGCATGCNGACTGGATNTTCCTNCTNNCGCGNACCTCGNANGNNGNNAAGAANCAGNAAGGCATCANCTTCATCTGCTGCCCNATNGATGCNCCCGGCGTGACNGTGAANCCGATCATCACNATCGANGGCAANCANGTNCTGAACGAGGTCTTCTTCGANNNTGTNANNGTGCCCGAAGACNANCGCATCGGCGAGGNNGGNAAAGGCTGGACCTATTCGCAATANNTGCTCGGTTTCGAGCGCACCTCCTATGCCCGNATTGGCGGCAAGCGCGCCATGCTGCGCCATGTTCGCGACATCGCCCGCGAAATGCCGGAGAATGGCAATTACCGCCTGATTGATGATCCGGGATTTGCCCGCAAGCTGACGGAAGCGGAAATGGCCGTCGATGGGCTGGAGATGACCGTGTTCCGCATATTATCCGCCCTCTCCGCAGGCGGATCACCGGGAGACGCAGCATCGACGGTAAAGATTCTGGCCACAACAACGCACCAACAGATTACGGAATTGATGCTGGATGCTGTCGGCCATTTCGGCCAGCCCTTCGGCAAGGCCGGNGATTTNCCGGATAGCCTGCCCGCATTCGCTGCGCCGGACGTCGCCACTTATTTCGGCGGCCGGGCTCAATCAATCTATGGCGGGACCAACGAGATCCAGCGCAACATCATCGCCAAGAAGGTGCTAGGCCTCTAGCGCCGGACTCGCGATNAAAAATCGTAAGCGATGCCCTTGCGTTCCCAGTCACCATACCGGGTCGGCTCGATCTTTCGGGGGCCACCGCGTTCGTCTTCCGGAAGCGCAGCGGCGTCTTCAGCCTCTTTGGCCTTTCGGGCATCGGCCTCTTCCAGGGCGCGCCGCGCCGCAGCAGGCAAAGTATTCCGGCGCGCTATTTCGGCCTCATCAAGAAAGTCTGGTGTGCTCATTTGCACTCCCCAATTCGTTAACAATCCCCATATAGATTAGTGGGAAGTTTAAACACCCCCAAGACTGAAACTACCGGAGACGTGTCACCCATGGGTACCGCAAAAACCTTCATGTTACTTGCCGCGCTGACCGCGCTGTTCATGGCGGTTGGCTATCTGGTTGGCGGCGTCATGGGCATGATCATCGCCTTTGTCGTTGCGGCGGGCATGAACATTTTTTCCTGGTGGAATGCAGACAAGATCGTGTTGCGCATGCAGGGCGCGAAAGAAGTGACGCCTGAAACCTCCTCCCCCATGTTGCGCACCTTCGCAGCGGATGTCGCCCGCATGGCAGAGCGNGCAGGCATGCCCGCGCCCCGCGTCTATGTCATCGAGACACCGCAACCGAACGCCTTTGCCACTGGCCGCAATCCGGAAAACGCCGCCGTTGCAGCAACTTCGGGGCTGCTTGGTTCGCTCTCGCGCGAAGAAGTTGCCGGCGTCATGGCGCANGAACTTGCCCATGTTCAGAACCGCGACACGCTGACCATGACTGTGACGGCCACGATTGCNGGCGCCATCGGCATGCTTGCCAATTTTGCCATGTTCTTTGGCCGGGAGCGTTCGGGCCTGATCGGCTCTCTGGCGATCATGATCTTCGCACCCATGGCAGCGGCCCTCGTGCAGATGGCAATCAGCCGGTCGCGCGAATACGAGGCTGACAAGCGCGGCGCGGAAATCTGCGGAAATCCGCTCTGGCTCGCCTCAGCCCTTCAGAAGATTGAACGCGGCACACGGTCGTCCGTGAACATGGCGGCAGAGCGCAATCCGGCGATGGCGCACATGTACATCGCCAATCCGCTTAGTGGTCGCGGCGCAGATAATCTGTTCTCAACCCACCCGGCAACCGCTAACCGGATCGAGGCCCTGCGCCGCATGGCCGCCGAAATGGGCGTNAGCTCGGAAAAAGCCGAGACCCCACGCCGACAAGCCGGNCCGTGGGGCTGAAGGGAAAAGACACAGGATGAGCGGAGCCCAAACACGGCGCGCAGCAGCAGAATTGCTGATGCTGACGCTGGACAGTCGTCGAACNCTTGATGAAGCGATGGCGAAGACAGACAGTTACAATGACCTGGAAGGCCCGGATCGCGGCTTTGCGCGCGTGATGGCGAGCGCCGCGCTGCGGGAACTCGGTCGGATTGATGCTGGGCTCTCCCCTCTTCTNTCNCGCCCTCTTGAGGCAACAAGCCCCGCCATTCGCGCGCTGCTGCGCATCGGCGCGGTACAGCTCTGGCGACTGGACACACCCGCGCACGCGGCGGTGTCCGAGACCGTTGAGGCCGCCAAGGGGTGGCCGGATGCCCGCTCAGGCGGCAGCTTCCTCAATGCCGTCTTGCGCCGGGCCGCGGACACGGATCCGGGACTGNACGCCATGNCCGCAATCTCCGTCTGGCCAGACTGGTTGGCTGACCGGTTCGCGGCAGACCTCGGCGCGGAGGGCGCTGAAAGGCTCGCGGCGCATCAATTGTCAGAGGCGCCCCTTTTCCTGTCCGCGCGATCAGACCCAGCTGAAGTGGCGACGGCGACACATGGCGACCTGCTGCCGACCGGNTCNNTTCGCCTCGGGCACTCGAACGTCGAAACGCTTCCAGGCTATGACAGCGGAGACTGGTGGGTTCAGGATGCAGCCGCNGCCCTGCCTGCCCGGCTACTCGGCGCGACAGAAGACGACAAGATCATNGANCTTTGCGCGGCCCCCGGCGGCAAAACGCTACAATTGGCGACAAGCGGCGCACAGGTCACGGCAGTTGATCGCTCCAAGCCGCGATTGGAACGGCTCAGGGAAAACCTCGCACGAACCGGCCTGTCGGCCGACATCATCGCGGCAAATGCCGACGAATGGCGACCGGATGCGCCCGTCTCGAAATTGCTGCTGGATGCCCCCTGCTCGGCTCTAGGCACGCTGCGACGCCACCCGGAAGGCGCATGGATCAAGCGGGAAGCAGAGATCGACCGTTTCCCGACCGCGCAGGCCAGATTGCTCGCCGCCGCTGCAGACATGGTCGTCTCGGGCGGGACCGTGATCTACTGCGTTTGCACGCCGCTCAAGTCTGAGGGGCTTGAGATCGTGGAAGGCGCGCTCTCGAACGGCC
The DNA here is from genome assembly GCF_002172815.1 of Hyphomonas sp. TMED31. Classification (NCBI taxonomy): domain Bacteria; kingdom Pseudomonadati; phylum Pseudomonadota; class Alphaproteobacteria; order Hyphomonadales; family Hyphomonadaceae; genus Hyphomonas; species Hyphomonas sp. TMED31. The sequence goes on from NZ_NHCK01000086.1 coordinate 19,216, forward strand.
TCTANACGCGTCATGCGATTGAACCGGANGAAATCCCCGGCTTCGAGCACTGCCTCACCGGAGCTGGCGATCTACTGACCATTCCGAGCGAAGGCGCTGGGCATGATGCGTTCTTCATCGCCAGACTGACACGCCTCTGACCCGGCCGCTTTGATGGTTTCCAATCTTTAAATTGACGCGCCACAAAAACGCCCCGCAGAGTTCATCTGCCATTCAGGGCGCTTTGTGCAAAATCGCCCCATCAAAATGTGCAAGGAGCACTCGAACATGATTACCGAATTTTCCCCCCGGAAGGTCGCTGTGGGTGCCTTTGCTGCCCTGACACTTGCGCTGACCGGATGTGCAAACAGCTATGGCGCAGGCACCGCAACCCCAGGCGCTGTCGGCCAGGCCTCGACCGTATATCAGGGCACTGTGACCTCCGTGCGCGCGGTGACGATCCAATCTGACCGCTCCCTCATCGGTACGGCAACCGGCGCTGTTCTAGGCGGCCTTGCTGGCTCTGAACTCGGCGGTGGTGACAAGGCCCAGACTGCTGGCGCCATTGGCGGTGCCGTGATCGGCGGTATTGCCGGTAACGCAGCGGGCAAAGCGGTCGGCAAGCAGCAGGGCTATGCCTACATCGTGCGGTTTTCGACGGGCGACGTGAAGGAAATCATCCAGGGCGCAGACGTCTATATCGCGCCGGGCACCCCGGTTGACATCATCGCTGGTGCCGACGGCTGGAAACTCGTTCCGGCAGCAGCCTACTAAGCCGCTTCACGCATATTCCGGCAGCCGACCGCCTTGTGCGGTTGGCTGTTCCGGCATAGGGAGGGGGCATGCGCGACGTGCTTATTTCTCCCTCGATTCTCTCCGCAGATTTCTCCCGTCTCGGTGAGGAAATTGCCGCCATCGACCATGCTGGCGCAGATATGATCCACATCGATGTCATGGATGGGCACTTTGTGCCAAACCTGACATTCGGGGCTCCGGTCATCGAGAAACTGCGGAAATGCACAGACAAGCCCTTCGACGTGCACCTGATGATCGCCCCAGTGGACCCGTTCATTTCGGCGTTTGCAAAAGCTGGCGCAAACATCCTGACCGTGCATCCGGAAGCAGGGCCCCATCTGCACCGCACCCTTCAGGCCATACGCGCCGCCGGCATGAAACCGGGTGTCGCCCTGAACCCGGGCACNCCTGCAAGCATTCTTGAACCCGTTCTCGACGAGACCGACCTGATCCTTGTCATGTCCGTCAATCCGGGTTTCGGAGGCCAGGCCTTCATCGACAGCCAGCTGCGCAAGGTCGAGCAGTTGCGGAGCATGATCGACGCGACAGGACGCGACATCATTCTTGAGATTGATGGCGGCCTGAATGCAGAAACTGCCCCAAAAGCGATCTCTGCCGGCGTAAACGCCATCGTGGCCGGATCTGCCGTTTTCAAGGGCGGTCCAAACGCCTATGCTGAGAATATTCGGTCACTCAGGCCGCACGTAAAAGTATAGTTTGAGACAGAATGGACGGTGAGCGTGGGAGGCGGAGACAGCGAAATCCTGGCTGACCGCACCAGAACGGGGGCTGATGACGCCGCGCTCTGGCGCAGGTTTCGCGGGATATCCGGAGATGATGTGAAAGTNTCGGCCCTGCAGCGCTCTGGCGTTTCCGGGCCTGTTCCGGAACAATTCTCTCATCATCTGAACCGCCTCATCCCGTCGGATGATCGCCGCGGCGAAGCCCTCATGCAGGATATCTGGCGCATCGGCATGCAGCGCATGACNCTGGCACCGGGTCAGTCCCCGTGGTCAACACCCCTGCCCTCGAAGCATTTCGCAGATCGTCTGCATCGGTTTTCATGGCTGCCTGACCTGCTCGATCAAGGCAATGAAGGCACCGAACGTGCCGTCAGATTTGTCGATGAATGGATACAGTCTCACGGCAACTTTAACGGGTTTTCCTGGCGATTGGCGCCTACGAGCGTGCGATGCTGGAATTGGCTGCTTTGCGGTCGGGAAGTGTTCGAAACCGGCTCGACAAGCGAGCGGGAAGTCCGGCTGGACTGTCTCGTCCGCCAGCTCCGCTACATCTCGGGGCAAGTGGATGCGGCCACAGATCCGANGGCCAGGTGGTTTGCATCGGTCACAATGGTTGCTGCTGCGCTTTGTATAGATCGCGCGATGAGCCTGGACGCAGCGGTCGCCCGCCTCGACGCGGAATGCACAGCCCAGATCCTGCCAGACGGTGGCCACGTCACGCGCAGCCCGTCACGCGGGCTCAACACACTCATCCACTTGCTGACCCTGCAGGACNTGTTCCATCGCGCGGGTCACCCCGAGCCAGATTTTCTCGAGAAATGGATTTCGCGTGTCGGCGCGATGGTCGCATTCTTTCAAGTAGAGGATGGCGCTCTCTGCCCGTTCAATGACGGAGACGAAGCCCGTCCCGAGGCCGTTGAAGCTGCCCTCGCCCGGCTCCCTTCGCCGCCACGCCGATTCATGTTTGCGCCGAAATCAGGCTTCCAGAAGCTTGAAAAGAATGGATTAAAACTGATTCTTGATTGCGGGGACGCACCGGAGAGACCTTTCAGCGACTTCGCTCATGCCGGCGCATTGGGATTTGAACTCTCTGACGGCCCAAGTCGGCTGGTCACATCATGTGGGTACAGCGCCGAAGTGAACGTCGACTGGCAGGCGGCCGTTCGTCGATCAGGTGCACATTCAACCCTTGTTCTTTCCGGTCGTGACTCTGCGACTTTCTCGCTGAACGAGGAGTCCAGATTGCTGTCTGCGCACGGGCCGGAAGGCATATCGGCCAAACGTCTGGAAGAAGCCGACGAGATCTGGCTGGACGCCCAGCACGGCGGTTACAAGGCGGCCTGCGGTTTGCTTCATCGTCGTCGCCTCTTCATGTCGGGTGACGGAAAACGCCTTACCGGCGAGGATTCGCTGGTCCGCCCCGTCTCACAGCCACCCTCAGATGACCGGAAGTTCATTGGCTTCGAAATTCGCTTTCATCTACATCCCACGGTGACGGCAATCATGGGAAAAGACGCGATTCGTCTTGTCTGCGACGACGGCGCAGTGTGGAAATTCAAGACGAGTCATGAGGGCGCCCGGCTCGAAAGAACCGTTTATTTGGCGCGCGGAGTGGTTGAAAGACCTGAGCAAATCGTTATGGCTGGATTCGCAGATCCGAATGGGGACGGGCAGCAGCCTCCGAATTGTATTCGGTGGGCATTTCTGAAGGAAAGATCCGCATGACGCCACAACAGGCCGCCCGCAGGGCGATGGCGCTGACACTCGGATTTGATGTGTTCATTGCAGTTTGCGCAATGGGATTCTCCGGATTGTTGATTTGGTCGTCCGAAAACCCTCGACCAGAATTCCCCGTTTCATCCATAGCCATCAGCACATGTTTCTTCGCGCTCGCGGTTACGGTGGCCTTTCTGATCCTTGGAATCCAGAAGCAGGTCTGGCGCCACATGGGGTGGCCGGACGCTGTGCGGGTTTTTCAGGGAGTCTGCCTGTCTGCGCTGATATACCTGCCCGTCATGTTGATGCTGAATGGGTTGCTGGCAACACCGTACACAACTCTCACGTCCGCCCTCATCATATGGACGATCGGCTTGTTCATCGGGCGCATGTTCGCCCTGTCTCGCACCACCCATGCCCCTTTCCAGATTTTCAGCCCGATCGCGAAAAACGGTCAGCCGGTCTTGCTTGTAGGAGATTCGCAAAGCTGCGTGCACGTCATCCGGCGGCTTCAATCGTCTGCTCAAACAAACCGTATCCGCCTGCTCGGTTTGGTCGATGTTCAGCCAACAGAAACCGGGCGCGCCATTCGGGGAATCCCTATTCTCGGATCGCTTGATGAACTCGGTGATCTGATCGACGTCCTTGCTGTTCGCTACAAGCAGACCCCTTGGGTCGCACTGACCGGAACAGCTCGCCAGCGTGACAAGACAATCCGCATTCTGGAAATTGCTTCAGACCATGGCGCTGAGATCATGGCGCTGAGCAAGGATCAAACCGCACAAGTGCTTGAACCTGTGCGCCCGTCAGACTTGCTGTCACGTCCTGAAAGGCACCTGAACATCGAGCCGGTACGAAATCTCGTGGCCGGCTCCAACGTACTCGTTTCCGGGGGTGGCGGCACGATCGGCTCCGAGCTGACCCGCCAGGTTGCTCGTCTGAACCCGGCCTCTCTCACGGTGATGGATGCGTCGGAGTACAATCTCTACTCAATTGATATGGAGCTATCGCGCCTCTTGCCAGGTCGGCATCAAGCCCGACTAGGTGATGTGCGCGACATGAAACGCGTTTCCGACATCATGGCTCACGCCAAGCCGGACGTCGTCATTCATGCGGCGGCCCTCAAGCATGTACCGCTAATGGAACGGAATCTGTGCGAGGCAATCCTGACCAACGTGTTCGGGGCCGTGAACGCTGCTGAAGCAGCAGCCGCGGCTGGAGCGAAACGGTTTGTGTTCATCTCGACCGACAAGGCTGTAGACCCAGACAATGTCATGGGAGCCACGAAACGCCTGGCCGAGATAGCGATCTCGCGCATTGCCAGCAGAACCGGAATGGCGGCGTCTATCGTCAGATTTGGCAACGTGCTCGGTTCGTCCGGATCAGTGGTGCCATTGTTCGAGCGCCAGATCGCCGAGGGGGGCCCGATTACGCTTACTGACCCCGGCGTGACGCGCTACTTCATGACCGTCGAAGAAGCGTCCGCTCTTGTCCTGCAATCGGCTGCGATACAGGACAAGACAGCGCAGACAGGCCTGTACGTTCTCGATATGGGCGAACCCATGCCCATCCTGCAGCTCGCCGAAACGATGATCCGCATGAAAGGCCTCGTGCCCGGCGTGGATATCCAGATCACGACGACCGGCTTGCGTGAAGGTGAGAAGATGCACGAAGCGCTCACCTATGAACATGAGGCCGTCAGCTCAACGACCGTGGATGGCGTCTGGCAAGTCGAAAATGTGCACACCCTTTCCGAATTGTTCGATAAACGGCTGGCGGAGCTGATCGAAGCCGCATCGAGACGGGAACGGTCAGAGGCTCTCAGGCTGCTCGGCGTGCTCGTTCCAGAATATGCAAGCGAACGCGCCGAACGTGCGCGGCGCTGGAGCGCTTGACGCAATCGGCGGTCATGCTACCCCCCGCGGCAACAGCTTGAAGCCTGCGCCAAAGGATTTCCCAACATGACAGATGCCGCCTCTCGCGGAGCCCCCGTTCGCATTCGCCGCGCCCTGCTTTCCGTGTCGGACAAGACCGGACTGGTGGAGCAAGCCCAGAAGCTCGCCGCGATGGGTGTCGAACTCGTCTCCACGGGTGGCACCTCCAAGCTCCTGAAAGAGGCAGGGCTGGACGTGAAGGACGTGGCAGATCTTACCGGCTTTCCGGAAATGATGGATGGACGCGTGAAAACGCTTCACCCCGCAGTTCATGGCGGCCTGCTCTATCTACGGGACAATCCTTCCCATGTGAAAGATGCCGAGACGCACGGTATTGGTGCAATCGACCTGATTTACGTGAACCTCTACCCCTTCGAAGCGACCGTCGCTTCCGGCGCGGACTTCGAAACCTGCATTGAAAACATCGACATTGGCGGACCGGCCATGTTGCGGGCCGCNGCAAAGAATGGCGCGTTCGTGGCCGTCTGTACCGATGGCGGCGATGTCGATGCTGTGCTGGCCGAAATGGAGGCGGCCAATGGNGAGGTCAGCGTGGCGCTTTGCCGGAAACTCGCGGCCAAGACCTATGCACGCACAGCAGCCTACGATTCCGCCATCTCGNCCTGGTATGCCGANCAACTGGGTGAGCCGGCTCCGGATTGGGCAAGCCTNGGCGGNAAGCGACAGCAGAGCCTGCGCTATGGCGAGAACCCGCACCAGAAGGCAGCCTTCTACGTGACCGGTGAGAAACGCCCCGGCGTCGCCACCGCGAAGCAACTACAAGGCAAGGAACTGTCCTACAACAATATCAACGATACCGACGCGGCCTATGAACTGATCGGCGAACTGGGCGCCGANACACCAGCCGTCGCCATCATCAAGCACGCCAATCCGTGCGGCGTGGCGCAAGGCTCCAGCATCATTGAAGCCTATCGCGCGGCTCTGGCCTGCGACTCNACGTCGGCCTTTGGCGGCATCGTGGCCCTGAACCGCGCGCTGGACGAAGAGACNGCGGCNGAAATCTCCCAGATCTTCACCGAAGTCGTCATCGCCCCCGGCGCTGATGAAGCGGCNCAAGCCATCTTCGCCAANAAGAAAAATCTCCGCCTCCTGATTACGGAAGGCTTGCCAGACCCGGCAGCGGGCGGACGGTTCGTGAAAACGGTCGCTGGCGGCTTCCTGATGCAGGACCGCGATTTTGGCCGCATCACGCGTGAAGACCTGAAAGTCGTGACGAAGAAAGCGCCANCCGAACAGGAATTGGAAGACATGCTGTTTGCGTGGCGCGTCGCAAAGCACGTAAAATCCAACACGATCATCTATGCGAAAGATGGCGCAACTGTTGGCATNGGTGCTGGCCAGATGAGCCGCATCGACTCAGCCCGCATTGCGGCACGCAAAGCCGAAGACGCCGCCGAAGCCGCCGGCTGGTCCGAACCAAAGACCAAAGGCTGTGTGGCAGCATCGGATGCGTTCTTCCCCTTCCCTGATGGTCTTCTGCAAGCCGCTTCAGCGGGTGCGACAGCCGTCATTCAGCCGGGTGGCTCGATCCGCGACGATGAAGTCATCGCCGCCGCCGATGAGGCTGGCCTCGCCATGGTCTTCACCGGCATGCGCCACTTCCGCCACTAGGATTGTCTGATGCGCGCTCTGCTTCCCNTTGTAACGATACTGGCTCTCAGCGCCTGTAGCGGACAGGACTCAAGGGAAGCAGAGTTCATGCACCGCCTGTCCCAGCTTTGCGGACAAGCNTTCGAGGGGCGGATCGTCAGCGAAGACAAGGAAGATGATNCCTGGCGCGCTGAACGNGTTGTCATGCATGTCCGTGAATGCTCCGATGACGAAATCCGTATCCCGCTTCACGTGGGCGATGATCATTCCCGCACATGGGTCATCCACCACGAAGGTGGACGCCTCGCCCTGCACCATGACCATCGTCATGAGGATGGCAGCCTGGACGCCATTACCTGGTATGGCGGCGCGCGCGACGATCGCCTGAGCGGCAGCCGGATGAACTTTCCGGCGGATGACGCCACCAAGGCCTTGTTCGACGCCGAGGGAATTCCTCAGTCGAAGGAAAATACATGGGCCATCGAAGTGCGCCCNACGCNTACGCTATTTGCTTATGAAATGGAGCGGCCGAACCGGTTTTTCCGCGTCGAGTTCGATACGTCAAAACCGGTCGCAACACCGCCCGCGCCCTGGGGCGCCGAATAGCCTGCCCTAGAGGCTGAAGCTGCCCTTGATCACGGTCACGGATTGGCCGATCAGCTTCACGCGGTCCCCCTGAAGCTTTGTATCGATGTAAGCGCCGCGGCCCGGGTACGCCTGAAAACAACTCATTGCATCCAGATCGAACCGCTCACGCATCACACGCGCAAGCATGGTATGCCAGCTTCCTGTAGCCGGGTCTTCGTCAATGCCGCTTCCCGGCGCGAAGAAACGGCTGGTCACATCCACACCGTCGCCGCCCGCTGCAAAACAGCCAAAGTTCCCACGGTCCCAGCCTTCGCCCGGCGCGCCGAGATCTTTCAATGCTTTCAGGTCAGGCGCCAGGGCATGCACTTGGTCCGGCGTATCAAACCGGGCGGCATAGAACATNCCNCCCCAAGCCTGCGCNGGTCGTGCGCCCANAGCCGTCGCTACCTCGTCCGTGACAGGAATTTCTGTGACAGGNCCAGATGGAAAGTCCATCTCCAGGCGGCCATCATCCAGCCGCCGGACAGTCAGCCGGCCTGACTTCACCGTGTCGAACGCAATAGACTCTCCGGAAAATCCCAGCTCTTCATAGAGAACATGTGCCGTCGCAAGCGTCGCATGGCCGCAAAGCGGTACTTCCACAGCAGGCGTGAACCAGCGCAGCGTCCACACCCCCTCCCCTGAAGGGACAATATAGGCTGTCTCGGCAACATTGTTTTCAGCGGCGATCGCCTGAAGCATTTCATCCGGCAGAAAGGCGTCCAGCGGCATGACGCAGGCCTGGTTTCCTTCGAACGGCTTCGAGGCAAATGCATCTATCTGATAGAATGGCAGGGTTGGCATGGCGATGTCTCCAAAGAAGAAGACCTGAATGCCACGGCAGTCCGTTCTGGAAAAACGATGAATTCTGAACACCCGTTGAGGGGGGCTATTCCTCGTCCAGAACCCAGCCGTGATGAACCGGGCCGTGACCGCTTCCGAAGCCTTTCGCTTCACGGATNGCTTTCATCAGGTACTCACGCGCCTGTTCAACNGAATCCGGAACACTGATGCCTTGCGCAAGACGCGCAGCAATCGCTGAGGCCAGCGTGCAGCCGGTTCCGTGCGTGGAGGTCGTATCAATCCGCGGGCTTTCGAAGATCCACTCCCCCGTCGTGGTCTGAAGAACGTCGGTGATCACATCCCCGCCAATATGGCCGCCTTTCACCAATGCTCCGTTCGCGCCCAATTCCAGCAANGCTTCAGCCGCCCGTCTCTGTCCGCTGACGGTTTCGACTGCCTTGCCGGTAAGGACTTCGGCTTCGGGCGCATTTGGGGTCACCACNCGGGCCTGGGGCACGAGTTCCGCCCGGATTGCCTCAACGGCTTTCGCATCCACGAGACGGTCACCGGACGTGGCGACCATTACCGGATCTATCACCCTNGGTACGAACTGCGCGCGCTCTGACAGAATTTCNGCGACCGCTTCAACCAGAGGCGCGGAGCCGAGCATGCCGGTCTTGATGGAATCTGCGCCAATGTCGGCTAGCGTCACCTGCATCTGGCCGGTAACGGCCTCNATCGGTACAGGCCAGACACCATGCACACCGCGCGTATCCTGNACNGTNATCGCGGTCACCGCAGTCATNGCATAGCCGCCAAGCATGCTGACGGCCTTGANGTCGGCCTGGATACCAGCACCACCGCCGGAGTCAGANCCGGCGATGATGAGAACACGACCGCGTGGGCCGTCTGACTGGNTCATGACACTCAGACCTTGATGCCGGCCTTTTCAGCGTCCGCCAGGAAGGTCTCNAGNCCCTTGTCGGTCAGCGGATGCTTGACCAGTCCCTTGATGACGGCTGGCGGCATTGTGGCCACGTCAGCGCCGGCCAGNGCCGAAAGCTTCACATGGTTTGCNGTGCGGATCGACGCGGCAAGGATTTCCGTGTCGAACAGGTAATTGTCATAGATNTGGCGNATGTCGGANATNAGCTCCATGCCATCCACATTGATATCATCCAGGCGACCGATNAANGGCGAGATGAAGGTCGCGCCAGCTTTCGCTGCCAACAGCGCCTGATTGGCGGAGAAGCAAAGCGTGACGTTCACCATCGTGCCGTCATCCGAGAGGGTNCGGCAAGCTTTAAGGCCATCCAGGGTCAGCGGGAGCTTTACGGCAACGTTGTCAGCGATCTTCGCCAATTTACGGCCTTCGGTGATCATCCCATCATAATCGGTTGCAACAACTTCTGCGCTGACCGGCCCGGAGACGATCTCGCAGATTTCCTTGATGACATCGGCGAAAGGGCGACCGGATTTGGCGACCAGCGATGGGTTGGTGGTCACCCCGTCGATCAGGCCGGTGGCGGCCAGCTCGGCGATGTCGCCTGTATCGGCTGTATCTACGAAAAATTTCATGTTCAGAATCCTGTTTTCCTGACGTCTCAGACCGACGGGCGCCCAATGGACGTGTACTGGAATCCACGGCCCGCCATGTCCTCAGGTGAATAGATGTTCCGGAGGTCAACCACAATGTTTGAATTGAGTGCCGCCTTGATCCGATCGAGGTCCAGCGCACGGAACTGGTCCCATTCCGTCACAATCACCATCGCATCCGCCTGCTCGACCGCATCATACGCGTTCTTCGCAAACTCGATATCGCTGAGCAGGTGAGATGCCTCTTCCATCGCCTCAGGGTCAAACGCGCGAATTTTCGCACCGGCCGCCTGAAGCGCCGGAATGATGTCGAGGCTCGGCGCGTCGCGCATGTCGTCGGTGTTCTGCTTGAATGCCAGGCCCAGAACGCCAATCGTCTTGCCTTTCACATCGCCGCCCATTGCCGCGATCACCTTGTCCGCCATCGCTTTCTTGCGGGCCGCATTGACCTCGACGACCGTGTCCACGATCCGGACAGGTGAATTGTAGTCATTTGCCGTCTTCGTCAGCGCGAGTGTATCTTTCGGGAAGCAGGATCCACCATAGCCCGGTCCGGCATTCAGGAATTTCTTGCCAATACGGCCATCGAGTCCGATTCCCCGCGACACTTCCTGGACATTGGCCCCAACCTTTTCACACAGATCCGCCATTTCATTGATGAACGTGATCTTCACAGCCAGGAATGCGTTGGCGGCATATTTGATGAGTTCTGACGTACGACGCGCTGTAAACAGGATTGGCGTCTCATTCAGGAACAATGGGCGATAGAGTTCCGTCATCACCTCACGGGCGCGCTCATCATCCGTTCCAACGACCACACGGTCTGGAATCTTGAAGTCCTTGATCGCGGCGCCTTCGCGGAGGAATTCCGGATTGGAGACAACTGCGAAATCGCCATCGGGGCGCTTCTTGCGGATGATTTCCTCAACCTCGTCGCCAGTTCCAACCGGAACAGTCGATTTGGTTACCACGACAGTGAAGCCGTCCATCAGTTCGGCGATTTCTTCTGCTGCCGCGTAGACATAAGACAGGTCGGCATGCCCATCGCCGCGGCGGGATGGCGTGCCAACTGCGATGAACACTGCGTCGGCATTGCGGATCGCGTCCTTGGCTTCAGTTGTGAAGAACAGACGCTCTTCCTTGACGTTCTTCTCGACCAGACTGTCCAGGCCCGGCTCGTAAATAGGCATAACGCCCGCTTCGAGCTTCTCAATCTTTGACGCGTCCTTGTCGACGCACGTCACAACGTGTCCGAAATCTGCAAAACAGGCCCCGCTCACAAGGCCGACATAGCCTGTCCCAATCATCGCAACACGCATGAGATTTCCTCACTTCAAACAAACCATATGGATTGATCGCGAGGGGTGCGATTTTTGTGCCAATCGGTCAAGAGGGCCAGTGCGGGAACACCGGCCTGAGGTCGAGGGAGTGAGTCCGGTATCCTTCTGGCAATGCTGCACGCACCAGACTAGGATAGTGCATGGAAAATCCATTGGGGATAATGATGACGAAGCTGACCTTTTACACGAACCCCATGTCGCGCGGCCGGATCGCACGCTGGATGCTGGAAGAGACCGGCGCAGACTATGAAACTGTTCTGCTGCACTACGGGCCAGAAATGCAGTCAGACGACTACAAAGCCATCAATCCCATGATGAAAGTGCCTGCCATCGTCCATGGGGGAAAAACGGTGACAGAATGCGGCGCCATCTGCGCTTATCTCGCCGAAGCGTTTCCCGATGCGGGTCTCGCTCCCCTGCCCGAAGAGCGGGCCGATTATTATCGCTGGATGTTCTTTGCCGCTGGCCCCTGGGAGCAGGCAAGCACGAACAGGGCAATGGGGTTCAACGTGCCATCCGAACATTCCGGCATGGCCGGTTATGGCGATTTCGAGCGCACACTTGCGACGCTGACCTCGATCCTGGATGACCGGCCCCACATCTGTGGNGATCGATTTACCGCAGCCGACATCTATGTCGGTTCACAGATCGCCTGGGGCGTTCAGTTCGGCACCATTCCGGCAACCCCGCGCCTCAAGGACTACATCTCACGCGGCATGGCCCGCCCCGCCTTCCAGCGCGCGACCGAGAAGGACGACGCTGAAATGGACGGGTACGGACCGGAAACTCCGCCGGCAAATGCCTGATCAGATTTCCTGATTGTAGGCACCAACTTCCGGATGCTTGCCAAGGCGTGGCTTCACTTCCTTGTGGAACAGGTCCCGCATGTCATCCGCGCTGGCCATGGATTCTACCACGACGACCAGTTCCGGCTTGTTTGAGGACGCCCGCACGAGCACCCAGGAACCGTCTTCAAGCGTTACGCGGGCGCCGTTCACCGTGTTCACGTCAACGACCTTCCGCCCAAGGATCTCCGTACCATTGAGGCTCTTGTATTCCTCAACCATCTTGTCAACGATGCCATACTTGGTTTCATCATCGCAATGCGGAGACATGGTGAGAGACGTGTAAGCAACACCCAGCTCACCTTTGAGGTCGGCCATGTTCTTGTCCGGATTGCGGTCCAGCATTTCCAGAACCGCCTTTGCCGCCACCAGGCCATCATCATAGCCGAGGCCGATTGGCTCACGGAAGAAGAAGTGGCCGGACTTTTCAAAGCCCGCAAGTGCGCCAAGGTCTGTCGTGCGGCGTTTGATGTAGGAGTGCCCGGTCTTGTAATAATCGACTGTCGCGCCATTCTCCTGCAAGACGGGGTCTGTTTTGTAGAGGCCCGTGGATTTCACATCGACCACGAATTTTGCGTTTGGATAGATCTTTGAGAGGTCGCGTGCCAGCATCAGGCCGATCTTGTCAGCAAAGATTTCCTCACCCGTATTGTCGACCACACCACAGCGGTCGCCGTCACCATCAAAGCCCAGCGCCACATCGGCGCCAGTCTCGCGCACCATCTCGGCCATGGCATGCAGCATTTCGGAATCTTCCGGATTCGGATTGTATTTCGGGAACGTCATGTCGAGATTGCAATCCATCTCGATAACTTCGGCGCCCATCATACGCAGCGCATCCGGCGCGAACGCACCTGCCGTACCGTTTCCGCACGCCGCGACCACCTTCAGCGGACGCGTCAGCTTGGTGTCGCCCACAACAGCCTCGATATACTTCTCGCGAATGCCGTCGACGCGGTGATGCGCGCCGCCAGCGCGTGGCTGGAAGTCGCCACCCATGACGATTTCCTTCAGGCGGCCCATTTCATCCGGCCCGAAAGTCAGCGGGCGGTTGGCGCCCATCTTCACACCGGTCCAGCCATTCTCATTATGGCTCGCCGTCACCATCGCACAGCATGGCACGTCCAGCTCGAATTGGCTCCAGTACACCATTGGCGAGAGGGCCAGCCCCACATCCAGGACTTCACATCCGCCCTGCACCAGGCCGAGGATCAGCGCGTTCTTGATCGGTTGGCTGATAGAGCGGAAATCGTGGCCGGTTACCACTTTCGGTTCCAAGCCCAGCTCATGGAAGAGCGTCGCCATGCCAAGGCCCAGCGCCTGCACGCCTGTCAGGTTCAGCTCAGGCGCTTTTTCCTTGCCAATGCCGTTGAACCACCAGCGAGCATCATATTCACGAAAGCCGGTCGGCTTCACGAGCGGAAGAATTTCAAATTCCAGCGTGTTCGGCTGAATATCAGCCAATGGTTTGGGCATCATGAGTCTTGTGTCTCCAGGCTTAATGCGTCCCTACACGTCGAGTGTATCATTTCGATTAGGATATGCATGAGGTGCGCCATAGGCGTCAAAACATGACTCTTTATTAATCATCCGATCTTTCACTCGGTTCGTACTCCCTGATGACACCAACCCTGTCATTGAGGAACCCCCCATGAAACTCTCACACATATCGGTTACCATCTCCGTGGCGGCATTGCTCGCCGCCCCCGCCATGGCCCAGGACTGGTACGCTGCCGGATCAGTCAGCTACCTGAATCAGTCAGACAGCGACAATTCTGGCACGACCGGCGCGTTCACCACCGGTAATCTTGGCGACGGAACGACACTCGATGTCGCCGCTGGCACGCCATATGGCTGGAACACGGAATTCGATAATGGCACAGGTTTCAGCGCTGAAGTCGGCGCACGCTATGGCAATGGTTTCCGCGGCGCAGTCGAACTCGCCTACTCCAGTGCCGATGTCGACACTCATACCGGCGTTACACTCGGCGGCGGCAGCATTGATGCCCTCGACGCCGCGTCCATCGCGGGCAGCCCGACGCCCCTCGGCGCAACCGTCGCGGATGTAGTCGCAGACGGCCGGGGTGACATTTCAAGCACCTCTGTCTTTGCGAACCTGTACTATGACTTCAACAGCGCCGGCACGGTCCAGCCCTATGCGGGCGCCGGCATCGGCTTTTCCGATGTGGACGTACAATACAACCCATCAGGCGTTGGCGTAGTTGATGATGGCGAGACCAAATTTGCCTACCAGCTCAAGGCCGGTTTGACTTGGCTGGCGTCAGAAACCTGGGAAGTCTATGGCGAATATGCCTACCGGGCGACCGAGGACATTGAGGTCAACAATGACCTCTTCCCCGGCAATCTCGAAATCGAGAACCAACAGAACCTGTTCACAGTCGGCGTACGCTATCGTTTCGGCTAACGCACGGATGACAGAAAGTTTGCGATCCAGACGCCCAGCCGCTGATTGTCCAGAGGCGCGTTGAGGCTCTCGATTGCCCCATGAACGGCGGCCTCTGTCAGGGGCCGCCCTTTTCGACTGCGGTAGAGCGCGGCGGAATACTCGGCATTGAATTCAGGATGGCACTGAAACGAGACCGCTGGCGTCTTGCCGTAATCTATGGCTGCCATTGGGGTGAAGTCTGATCTCGCCAATACGCTTGCGCCCGGCGGCAACTCCACCACCTGGTCCTGATGGCTCACCGGCACCGATATAGTCGCCGGGCAATTGCCCTCCATCCAGTCCGGACAGGCTTTCATCTCGTAGGTGTGCAGGCCAATCCCCCACCCTTTTGGCGACTTGATCACCTTGCCGCCCAATGCCTCGGCCATGATCTGGTGGCCGAAACAGATGCCCACTTGAGGAACGCCCGCCTTCGCCGCCCCTCGGATGAAGTCCTCAAGCGGCGCGATCCACGGAAAGTCATCATAAACGCCCGCCGGCGAGCCTGTGATCAGGATACCTTCCAACGTCGACGGATCGGGCAGGGCCTCGCCCTTGATCACCGAAACTGTCTCGAACTCCATGTCAGGACTGGCCACCGAGATCAGGTCCCGGAACATCTCGGGATAGTCGACAAAGTCCGCCCGAATGGCCTCGGGCACGAGTCCGGTCTCGATAATGGTCAATTTCATTGGGGATCAGTCTGCAAGCGTATCGGTGTTTGAAGCGGTGGAATGTTGCGCGGCGATCCAGTCATCAATGCGCGCCTCCATTACATCGAGCGGCACAGCGCCTTCTGCAAGAAGCGCATCATGAAATTCCCGCACATCAAACGAGTCGCCCAATGAGGCTTCGGCGCGCGCGCGCAATTCGCGGATCTTGAGTTCCCCGACCTTGTAGGCCACGGCCTGCCCCGGCCAGCCTATATAGCGCGTCACTTCGGTCTGAATGTTGAGCGGCGCCAAGGCGGAATTCTCGATGAAACAGGCTTCAGCTGCGCTTCGGGTCCAGCCATACCAGTGCAGTCCCGTATCGGCCACGAGACGGCACGCGCGCCACATTTCATAGGACAGCGCCCCGAACCGCTCATAGGGCGTGCGATAGATGCCCGCTTCACCCGCAATCCGTTCTGCATACAGACCCCACCCTTCGCCAAAGGCGGTCGCGTAATAGTCCTGCCGGAATTTCGGCTGATCACTCATTTCCTGGGCAAGGGCGATCTGAAGGTGATGCCCTGGCACGGCCTCATGCGCTGACAAGGCGGGCAGCTCATAGAGCGGTCGCTGGTCGAGGGCGTAGGTATTCACAAGGTAAATGCCCAGCCGACCCTCCTCCGGATCGCCGGATACATAGCGGCCTGTTGTATAGCCCGGCGCAATCGCGTCCGGCACAGGCTGCACCTCAAACTCCAGCTCTGGCAGATTCCCGAAATAGTCTGGCAGACTGGCCCGCAGACGCGATGAAATCTCTTCTGCTGCCGCCATCAACTCGTCAGCGGATTGCGCATAGAATTTCGGATCTGTCCTCAGATGGGTCAGAAATTCCTCGAAACTCCCCTCAAAGCCGATTTCAGCAATGATCGCCTCCATTTCAGAACGGATCCGCGCAACTTCGCTGAGGCCAAGCTGGTGGATCTCAACCGGCGAATACCCCGCGCCCGCCGTATGGTATTCAACCATCGCCGCATAAACGGATTGACCGTTTTCGAGGCCAGCAATGCCTGCGCCCTGTCTCAGATAGGGTTTGTACTCGATTTCGAGGAATCGCCAGGCATCCAGATAGGCATCCATTGCGCGCCGCGTCGCAGTCAGGCCTTCAGCCTTCAGTCGCTCGGCAACCG